>CALBTQ010000738.1 GCA_937967875.1 uncultured Pseudomonadota bacterium | reverse complement strand
ACCACCGAGATCTACACTCTTTCCCTACACGACGCTCTTCCGATCTCTGGAACGACGAACCCGATCGTCCGATCGTAACGATCACCTCGCCGCAGCCGGGCGAATTTCTCGATTCGAACACCTTCACCGTCAGCGGCTCCGTGACCGGCGCGCCGGCGGAAAAGGTTTACGTGAACGACGAGGAAGTGGCGCTCAACGGCGCGACCTTCCAGACCACGGTAACCCACAACGGCGACCGGATCATGCCGGTATACGCCAGCGCGCTGACGGCCGACATGCTGGCCGGCGGCGACCGCGTGGTGGCCGTGCGCGGCGAGATGGCCGATCCGACCACGATCGTCGAAGACGCCTTGTTGGTCGCGCTGGGCGACGATCTGTTCACCTCGCTGGGCGCGATGCTCGACGAGGAGTTCACCGAGCTCGACCTGAGTTCGCTGTTTGAGCAGATCAATCCGATCATCGACTTGCTGGGCACGACGGTATCGATCACGCAGTTGGTGATCGGCGGGGCGGCGTTGGACGGTGAATTCGCCGACGACGGCGTGCACGTGTTCGGCGAGCTGCAGGACCTCACCTTGGGTCTGACGATCGAAGGGCTGCTCAGCGACGAAGCGACGATCGCGATCGGCGCGATGTCGCTGGACATGAAGATGGACGTGACGTTGATCGACGGCGCGGCGCAGGTGACGGTCTCTTCGATCGACCTGGCGCACAGCGACGTGACCTACGACGGTTCGCTGGGCTTTTTGGGTTCGGCGGGCATCGACCTGCTGCTCAAGGCGGTCGAGGGCATCATCGAGCTGGCCGTCAAGTCGATCGTGCCGGGCCTGCTGGAAGGATTGCTGGCCGACCTGACGCTGGACACCACGCTGATCGGCTTCGATCTGTCGCTGGGACTGACCACGATCGACGTCGCCGCCGGCGCGATGATCGCCGGGGTGGACTTCAATATCTCGCTGACCGATCCGGCCGATCACCCGTGGCCGAACGGTTCGCTGACGACCACGGGCGCGACGCCGGACATGCTGACGGGCCGTCCGGCGGAGGCGACCGAGTTCGCGCTGGGCCTGGCGTTGGACGACGATTTCCTCAATCGCTTCCTGTTCGGCGCGGCCGAGGCCGATCTGTTGCAGTTGACCGTGGCCGATCCGTCGATCGATCCGGACGCCACGCTGCCGCTGACGCTGACCGCGGGGGTGCTGGGCGCGCTGCTGACGGGCTTCGCGTCGGTCGATCCGTCGATCCAGGCGAGCGTCGAGGTTTATCCGCAGATGCCGCCGGTGGCGCTGACCGACGCGAACGGCGCGATGTACATTTACCTGCCGGACATGCGCATCGACTTCTACCTGCACCCGGCGGGCCACGCGCCGTGGCGGGCGATGACGTTGTCGACGATGATGGTTTTTTCACTCGACCTGAACGCGGTGGACAGCGACGCGCTGTTGCTGGCCGTGCCCGAGTTCGTGCTGGACATCAAGATGCTGGACAATCCGCTGGGCGACAGCGGTTTCATTTTCGATCTGCTTTCCGAGTGGCTGACCGATCTGGTGGCGCCGTTGCTCAATTCGGTGCTCGGCGCGCTGCCGATCGATCTGCCGCCGTTGGCCGGGTTGGAAATCGATCCCCTGTGGTTGGGGACCGCCGGAGAAAATCTCGATTACTGGACGGGGTATTTCGGCCTGACCTATGTGCCGTGAGGTCCGGCGGCGCGACCGCGACGATCGGAACGTGACGGCACAAACGAAAAAATTGGGGCGGGAGGCGAAAGAACCAACCGGGGGAAGTCCTTTGACAAACCCCGTTCGTTTCCATTATAAGTAGCCACTTACATTCAGACGTAGTACCGCTGTGGGGGCGGTGCGGTTTACGAAACGGTAACGCATGGAAACCACCACCATTCAGCGTCACATTGCGCAGACGCAAAAGAAGTATCCGCAGGCCAGCGGCGAGCTGTCCGGGTTGCTGATGTCGATTGCCTTCGCGGGCAAGCTCATTCAGCGCGAGGTGCGCAAGGCGGGGTTGGTGGATATCCTCGGGCTGACCGGCCGGATGAACGTACAGGGCGAAAAGGTTCAGAAGCTGGACATGTACGCCCACCACGTGATGACGCGGCTGCTGGGCGAATCCGGTTACGTCTGTGTGATGGTCAGCGAAGAGGAGCAGGACGTCATCCATTTGCCGGAAGGGGAGAAGATCGGCAATTACGCGATCGCCTTCGATCCCCTGGACGGTTCTTCGAACATCGACGCGAACGTTTCGATCGGCAGCATTTTCTCGATCTACCGGCGGCGCAGTCCGTCGGGGCCGGGCAATGCGGACGATCTGTTGCGTCCGGGGCGCGAGCAGATCGCGGCCGGATACATCCTGTACGGCAGTTCGTCGATGATGGTGATGACCACGGGCAACGGAGTGCACGGTTTTACGTACGACCCGTCGGCGGGCGAATTTTTGCTTTCACATCCATTTATCAAGATTCCGCCGAAGGGACATATTTACAGTGTGAACGAGGGCAACTACGCGACGTGGGACAGCGGCACGCGGGCATACATTGATTACTTAAAGCAAACGGACGAGGCGACCGATCGGCCGTACTCGTTGCGTTACATCGGATCGCTGGTCGCGGATTTTCATCGCACGTTGCTGTACGGCGGGATTTTTCTATATCCGACCGACCGGGCCAAGCCCGAGGGAAAACTGCGGCTGATCTACGAAGCGGCGCCCTTGGCGTTCCTGGTGGAGCAGGCCGGCGGAGCGGCCAGCAATGGGGAGCGGCCGATCCGGGATATCGTGCCGGAAACGCTGCATACGCGCACGCCGCTGTACGTGGGTTCGTGCGAGGAAGTGGCGCATTTGGAATCGTTGATGAACGCAGAGAAAGGCATTGGTTAAGTAGAATAGAAATAACTATAAATTCGGTTGTCCAAGGAGTGAAAAGATCAGATGGAAATCGAAAATTTGCATCGATTCTTGACACGCCTAGGTAAAGTCAGTAAAAAGGCGCGAATGATCGCCCGCGACACCATCTTGAAAGGAAAGGGTCGATGAAGCTAAGGATTGTGCTTTTATCCTGCCTCGTCGTCTTTATGTTGTCCTTGAGTCTGCCGATAATGGCGGCAGCCGAGGACGATGATGACGATGATGATGAGGGTGACGACAACCCCTGGGGAGAGGCTGCGATTGATCACAAGCTCAATGTCGGGTGGCAGTATCCGTCCGACTACGTCGAGCAGCCGTTGGTTTACTCGAAGCGAGTGACCGAGTTCGGCTTCTCGTACGATTATCGTTACGCTCACAACTACTGGAACGATAACGAAGAGCTGATCGAGGGAAGCTTCAAAACCAAGAAGCAAACGTTCAACATTTTCCTGGGATTGGGCCTGTCCGACAACTTGTCGGTCTCCTTGAATTGGCCTTTGGTCTACAAAAAGACGAAGGTGTTCCCGGGCAACCAGAACTACCGCACGGGCCGCACCAACACCTACGGTGCGTTGCTCGAAGAGTCGTTCCTGGACTTTATGGATCACAGCGATCCGTGGAAGATTTGGGAAGCCGATCTGCCGACATTGGGCGACATCAATATGTGGACGGCTTATCAGTTCTTCAATCGCACCGATCCGATGACCAGCCTCGCGGTCGAAATGTTGATCAAGTGGCCGACCGGCAACGACAACCCGCGTCGTACCGGCGAGCTGCGCAACTACCTGACCTCGGGCAACACGGACTGGTATGCCGGCCTGGCGGCCAAGCAGCAGGCGTGGAAATTCGCGTTCGAATTGCACGCGGGCTACAACTACCGCATGCCGGCCGACACCAAGTTCAGCCCCGGCAAGCTGGACCTGGCCGACCAGGTGCGCGGCACGTTTGAAGTTGCGTTCCAGATGCCGAAACTCGATCCGTTCTGGAACAGCTTCGCGGCGGCGGTGGAGACCGAATACTACTACCGCTTGATGCCGACCACGATTGAAGACAACCTGGGCAACGAACATGAGTTGGAAGACTCGCCGGGCTACGAGCTTTCGGTCAAACCGAAACTCATCTATTCCTATAAGCCCGGCTGGGATCTGCACCTGGGGATGGACGTTCCCGTCGCCGGTCAGAACTCGTTCCTGGTCTTTTCGCGTTCGTTGTACCTCCCACCCCTCGAGCTTGAGAGTTACGACGGTGTAGGCATCACCTACTCCATCGGCCTCGTCAAGCGGTGGCAGTAGGAAGGGGGTGGCGATATGAAGACCAAACGAATCCAAAGCCAGATGAGGAAAGCAATGGCTAAGCTTTCGCTACCGATCATCATCTCCTTACTGGCCGTGATGGCGATCGCCATGGCGCCCCAGGAGGCCGAAGCGACCTTCCTGTTGTGGGAGGACGGCGTCAACCACTCGGAGATCGACTGGAAATACACCGAAACCGAACACTTCGTGATCTATTGGTATCCGGAAATCGAGCACACGGCGCGCCAGTTGCTGGCGATCGCCGAGGATATCTACGAGCACGATTCCCGCATTTGGAATTACGAGCTCAAGGATAAGCAAGTCGTCGTTCTTCTGGACACCGAAGACTACGCCAACGGTTTTGCGGCGCACAACTTCAACTGGATCACGATCTGGGCAAGTCATCTGTATGACGTAACCCGCGGCCGCACCGACTGGTTGGCCGACTGCTTCAGCCACGAGCTGGGTCACATCATCAGCTTGAAGGCCGGCAGCGTGTTCCGTGAGAACATGCTGGGTATCCTGATCGGCGGTTCGCGCACCAGTCGCAAGTACAACTTCGACATGGGCGCGGGCGTCCTTTACGGCACCGAAACGCTGCCGACCTGGATGGTGGAAGGCGCGGCGCAGTTCAGCTCGATGACCTACGGCGCCGACCCCTACGACACGCACCGCGAGATGCTGGTGCGCGGCGCGGTCATCGACGACCATCTGCTGTCGATGGACGAGATGGACATCATTTACGACAAGAACAGCCTCCAGGCCGAGATGGTGTACAACCAAGGCTTCTCGATGAACGCCTGGATCGGTGAGACCTGGGGTCTGGATGCGCCGGCGCGCATGTGGCACGAAGTAGGCCTGGGCGCCTATCCGACCTATCACCGGATGCTCAAGAAAGAGCTGGGCGTGGATCGGGAAACGCTCTACAACCAGTGGAAAGCCTATCTGTACGACAAGTACAACAAGCAGATCGAAGCCGCCTTGTCGGTTTCTGACGGCAAGGAAGTTCGCGGCCGATTCCTGCGGTTGTTCGAAACCGATCCGATGGTGCCGGAAGAAGAGATGAGCGACAACGATCGTTGGCTGATCGGCATCACCAACTCGTTCGTGCAGTACAGCCCGGACGGCAAGTACATCAGCCTGTTGTCCTCGCACGGCACGCAACGCCGCGGCGCCAACCTCTATCTTAAGAACATGAAACCGGACCCCGAGGTCCTCAACGACACCAAGATCAAGATGGTCACGCGGGTTACCGGCGGTTACGGCTGGCATCCCGACGGTAAAAAGATCGTCTATGCCGGCCATAAAGCCAATCAGTGGACCGGTCATTATTATTGCGATCTGTTCGTCTACGACGTGGAAAAGAAATCCACCGAACGCATCACCTGGAACCAGCGCGCCATGCAGCCGGTGTGGAGCCCGGACGGCAGCAAGATCGCTTTCCTGCTCAACGGCGACGGTTCGTTGAAACTGGCCGTGATGCGCTATCCGAAACTCTCCGGCCACTACCTGCTGATCGACTACGACGACGATACGCAGGTCGGCAGCCCGTGCTGGAGCCCGGACGGTTCGAAACTCGCCTTCCTGATGTATCGCAAGAAGCAGCAGGACGTGTGGGTGATCAATTCCGACGGCACCGGCCTGCGTCCGGTGACCTACGACAAGCACGACAACCGCGATCCGGGTTGGTTGGACAACGACACGTTGTTGTTCGCCAGCGACCGGACCGGCATCTTCAACATCTACAGCGCGAACATTCACACTCACAAAGTGAATCAGATCACGAACGTGAAAACCGGCGCCTTCTTCCCGTGGGCGAGCCCGGACGGCATGAGCATCACCTACAGCTACTTCACCAGCTATGGGTATCGTCCGTATGAGATCACCAAGGACGAATGGCTCAATCGTCCGGTCGCGGATTTCGAGTTCAACGTGACCGACGAGGAAGTGCGCTTGAACCTGACGACGACCGAACCGCTGCCGGAAATCCACGGCAACGACTACAGCGTCTACGACGGGTTCGCGGGCCTCTTCCCGATTCTGTACGAGCACAGCGGCACGTGGGTGTGGATCCCGATGGTCAACTACGACGACGCCCGTTTGCAGGTCGGCGCGCAGTTGATCATGGTCGACGCCGTCGAGCGCAACTTGGTCTTCGTCTACGTCATGGTCGGCGAGGAAAGCCGCTACTCGATGTTCTATGAGAACTACATGTCGCCGGTGACCTTGTTCGCGAGCTTGCACCGCATCTTCCCGAGCATCGCCACCGACTTCCAGTTCTTCAACTTCGACGTGAAGGCGAACTTCGACGCGAGCTTCTTCTTCATCGGTATGCGTTACCTGCTGTTCGGCGACAACAACCTGTCGTTGTACTACAGCTATCAGGACATCCGCGTGGAACAGCCGTCCATGCGTTCGCGCCAGATCACGGGCCGCGCGTTGAACTTCGCGTGGGATCGCGACTCGGTGTATCGTTACGCGGTCGACGGCGGGATCAACCCGCGCGGCGGTTCGCAGTTCAACTTCACCTTCAGCTATGCCAGCCCGAAGCTGAGCGAGCCGTTCACCGGCGCGCACATGGGCACCGATCTGGCCGACTTCTATAAGAATCCGGCGGTGATCGACCTGGCCGAGGCGCGGCAGTATCCCGACCAGGAATACCTGCTGCCCGACTACGGTTACTGGCAGGCGATGATGACCTATCGCAACTACTTGCCTTTCCCGTTCTGGGATCTGGCGCCGTTGAACGACAAGCTCGGCGGCATGGATTGGAGCAAACTGAACTTCGAGCGGTGGAAGCGGCAACGCCATACCTTGGTGCTCAAGTTCATGGGCGGTGTGACGCACTCGACGGTGCCCGAAGGCTACGGCTGGGGCAACAGCTACGGTCGCGTCAACTTCTACGATCGTTTCCACGGCGGCGGCATGTGGGTTAGCGGCCTGGGCGCGTACTCGGATAACGGTGCGTTCCTCGGTTACGAGAACTACAGCCTCGACGGCGAAACGATGGCCATCGCCGGCTTCGATTATCGCTTCCCGATCCTGCGGGAAATCAACGTCGGTCTGTGGGCGTTCTACTTCGACAAGTTGTACGGCGCGGTCTTCGGCGACGTCGGCAACTTGTGGGCGCATGTCCAGCGCAAGCAGGATATGTGGAACATGAACAAGATGTTCGACAAGAACGGCAACGGCCAGTTCGACTACAACGAAGACCTGCTGACCGACGTCGGTATCGAGGTCCGCATGAGCATGTACCTGTTCTCTTCGGGATGGGACAGCTTTGTTAAAGTCGCGCACGGCTTCAATGACAATGAACGCGAAGAGCGACCCTTGCGGTTCTACATCGGCTTGGGCACCGGCTTCGACGACTGATGAGCAGAGAAAGGAAGCCTGCAATGAAGTGGAGGAATCAGATGAAAAGGTCGGCCGTAATGCTGGTCCTAACCTCCCTGCTGGTAGCCGGTATGCTCTGGCTCTCCGGTTGTACCCTCGAGGGGGAGGAAGAAGGGGACCTGCTGCCTCAGCGCGGTTACGGTACGCTGAAATTAACTGTTGATGATGTCGGCCCGGTGGAAGAACCGAACGAAGCCGGCATCGGGACCGGTCGCTACGGGTTCTATTTCGATCAGGATCAGGACGGCGAACCGGATGAGTTTTACCAAATCAACCAGCCTTCCGGCGGTATCGTGGCGTTGTCCTTCGATGCGGAGACCGGTATGGCGGACGGCGGCTTCCCGGTCGCGTTCGCCCGCTTCCGGCCCGGTCAGGACACCTACGAAATTCCGTTGGAATCGCTGACTTCGTGGATCCTCAAGGATCGGGCCATCGGCTATCGTCCGGCGCGCTACGTCGACGATCTGGATGTCCTGGTTTACATGGACCGCATTTCCGACGTCGAGTTGGAAGCGCCGCTGACCGGTCAGCGCAAAGATTTCGACTTCAACCTCGTTTCCCTGGGCACCGTGACGGCGACCAAGTCCGATATGAACTCGGTCGACGCGCCGGAGAAGGCGGACGAGGACGAAATCGAAACCTTCGATGAGGATGACGTCGACTTCACGCCGGCGCGCCTCGGCGACGTTGACGCCGACTGCGACGACTACAATTCGCTGTGCAAGTTCGAAGAGGACGAAGGCTTCTTCGCCAAGGGGTGGAGCCGCACCGATTGCAAGCAGCGGTTGTTCAACATCTCCAAGGATCCGCGCGGCAAAAAGTACGTCACCTGCGTGAAGAAATGCAAGAAGGACGGCGCGAGCAAAGATCGGAAGAGCGTCGTGTAGGGAAAGAGTGTAGATCTCGGTGG
>CALBTQ010000737.1 GCA_937967875.1 uncultured Pseudomonadota bacterium | reverse complement strand
GCCGGTCTGCTCATCAGCCGCGCGCGCGACCTGGGAATGGAACTGACCTCCAACGAGATCAAGCAGATGCTCACCATGAGCGCCGACGATATTTACCGCTATTGCATCACCCTCACCGGCGGCGGTTGTCAGCCCGGGTGGGATGCGCATTACGGCTACGGACGCGTCAACGCAAAAACCGCGATCGATATGCTCGGCGATCCCGACAAGGGCGTGCCCGCGCGCATTCCGCCGGAAGCGCGCATCATGGATCCGGAATGGTTCGCGATTATCGATCCGGTCAAGACGCCGCAATTACCGGTCAGCGCCTACATGTACGCGCGCGGCCGTAATTTCTCCTGGGAATTGCAGGTCGCCGAAGGCAAGGAACCCAAAGACGGCAAATTCACCACCGTGGCCAGCGGCAACGGCAGCGACGCGATCAACGACCTGATCGCCAATGTCGACGTGACCAGCATTCTGCCGCCGCGCATCTACAACAATCCGCCCGACTTCGGTTTCGATTTCACGGTCACCCTGCGCCTACAGGTGACTTACACCAGCGGTGAAACCGGCGAAGTGCTCGGCGAGGACCGGCGCACCTTCGCCATTCACCGCGATCAAAATGAAGAGTTCGGCCTGATCGAGGGCTTCCCCTACGACCTGGGCGCTTCCGGCGAAGGCGCAATCAAGCTGTACGACATCGACGGCGCGCCGGACAATCGATTGGAAATCATTGCCTCGAAATCGACCGCCGAAATCGTCGTGCTCAAGTACGAAGAGTCTACCGGTCAATACGAAATGATGGACGGTTTCCCACTGGAGCTCAGCGACTTCTGTGAACGCGATGTGCGCGTCGAATCGATCTTCGGCGCGGTGGCCGTGGGCGACCTGTTCGGCAACGGCACGCCGTACATCGTCGCGGCTACGACGGCCGGGGCGATCTATGTCATCGATCCGCGCGGCAGCAAGGCAAAATCGCCGATTCTCGACGGCTTCCCGGTCTATGCCGACGAACCGGACAACTCCACGACCGTCACCTACGGTCACGGCATCGCCTTCGGCGGCTCGCCGGTGATCGCCGATCTGGATCGCGACGGCATCCTGGAAATCGTCGCGGCCTGCTTCGACGGTAAAATTTACGCCTGGAAGCCGGTGGACGGCGACGGCGATGGCTTCGCCGACCGTCAGAGCGGCTTCCCGGTGCTGGCTTCGTCGATCCCCGGCAACGTGCCCAACAACCGGGTTTGCTCGCGCGAGGACGACATGTACCCGCCGCAGATCCTGGGCACGCCGGTGGTCGGCATCTACGATCCGAACCACGAGGATCCGGACATCGCGCAGTATCCGACGATCTTCATCGGCACCTCCGAAGTGTGTGACGACGGCTTGCTGGCCGCCGGTCGTTTCTACGCGATCTTCCACGACGGCTATGACAACGATTCCGGCAGCGCCTTCCTGCCCGAGTGGCCGGTGAAAGTCACCGGTCCGTTGGCCGACGCCCTGCCCATTCCGCCGCTGACCATCGGCATCACGTCCTCGCCCTCGATGGCGCGCTTCAACGACAAAACCTACCTGGGCATTTCCACCATCCTGTGGATTCCGCAGTTGTTCGTCTGGGACGGCGATAAGCTCAACTCCAAGATGCTGCCCAGCAAGCTGTCGGTGAACGTCCTGGCCAGCGGGTCCTTCGGCAAACTGGCCGGCGACGACCAGATGCACTACGTGCTGCCCACCACCAGCTTCCTGGAATTCATCGACGGCTGGATCTCGCTGCTGCGCCCGATGATCCTGGCTTGGGACATCGAAGACACGGCCAAACCGGCGTTCTTCACCGATCAGGAGGATTCCAACTGGCTGGTGAATCCGTCGATCGCCGACATCTCCGGCGACGGCGTCAACGAGATGATCGCCGGCACCGGCGGCTTCCAGGTGCACGCCTACGACCTGGAAGGCAACGAGCCCGAAGCGTGGCCGAAATTCACCTACAACTGGTCGGCCTCGACGCCCTCGGTCGGCGACATCGACAACGACGGCCTGTTGGAAGTTTTCCAGCACACGCGCGAAGGCCAACTGTTCGCCTGGAACACCGCCGGCGAAGCCTGTCACGAGAACGGCACATCCGCCGAATGGTGGACCTTCCATCACGACGAACACAACTCCGGCGCCTACGGCATCGACACGATTCCGCCGTTCACCCTGACCGATCTGGACGTGCAGGAACACGGCAACGGCGCCTACACCCTGTCGTTCACCACGCCCGGCGACGACTGGGCTTGCGGCACGCCGACGGCCTACGACATCCGCTACGCCTCGACCGCCGAGGCGCTGTCCACGCCCGAAGCGTTCTACCGCGCCTCGCAGATCGACGACTCGATTGTCGGCGATCCGGCGGCCGGCGGCATCGCCAAATCGTTCATGGTCAATCTGAGCGGCGAAGGATTGTGGTTCGCGGCGCAGGTGGTGGACGACGAAGGAAACCTTTCGCTGATCAGCACGCCGGTCAACAAAGACGGTCCGGCGGATGACGACGACGATGACGACAGCGCGGACGACGACGAGGCGGACGACGACAGCCCGACGCCCGACGACGACGACGATGATGACGACGAAGGCTGCGGCTGCTGACCAACAATAACCCAGCGACTCGGGGCGCGGTTTCGGCCGCGCCCTTTTTTTTATCCACCCCCCGATTAGTTGTTGATCTTTAAAAATATCGTAGTATGTTTTTTTCGGATGTTGCCTATGGGGAGTGATATTCATGGCTGGCAAGCTAGCGAAAATTTTTTGCCGGTCGAACAAAGAGGCGATCTCGGCCGTTCTTCTTCGTCATTGCCCTACTTGCGATCTATGCCCACCCGGTTGCTGATCATCGTCTTATAATTTTTGCCTTGATCCATAAACACTGAAATTAAGGTGAGATGATGAAGATTGTGTTTACCTACAACCTCCAGCATACGATCAGCGAGGAGGAGGCCGAGTTCGATCGGCCGGAAACCATCGATGCCCTTTCCGCCGCCATGCGCCAGCTTGGACACGAAGTGGAATTGCTGGAAGCCTCCGGCCCCGCCACACGCCTGGTGGCCCGGTTGGAAGCGCTAAGCCCGGATATGGTTTTCAACACGGCCGAAGGTCGCACCGGCCGTTACCGTGAAGCGTTTTTTCCCGCCTTGTTCGATCAGCTCGGCTTGCCGTTCACCGGGTCGGACGCGCACGTATGCACGGTCACACTCGACAAGCATTTAACCAAGCTGACCGTCGCCGCCCATGGCATTCCCACGCCGCGTTGGGCTTATTTCGAGCCGGAACGCGCCTGGTACGATCCCGAATTGACCTATCCGGTCATGGTCAAGCCGAACTTCGAAGGCAGTTCCAAGGGCATCACACAGGATTCGATTATCGATGATCCGGTCGCCTTGCGCGGCGCCGTTCGCGAATTACTGGCCCGCTACCCCAGCGGCGTGCTGGTCGAGGAATTCATCACCGGCAAGGACGTGGCGGTTCCTTTCCTGGAAAAAGCTTCGCCGAAAACCAACGGCGTATTGCCGCCGGTGGGCTACCACATCGACGCGGTCGAGGCGGCCAAACGACGCTACAACATCTACGATTTCGATCTGAAACAAATCCATTCCGAAGCCGTATCGGTGCACGTGCCGGCCGGCATCACTCCCGAACAGGAGCGCATGCTGCTGGCCTATTCGCAGAAAATTTACACGACCATCGGATTGCGCGACCTGGGACGCATCGATTACCGCATTACGCCGGACGGCCGCATTTACTTCATCGAAATCAACGCTCTGCCCAGCCTGGAGCCGGGATCGGGCATTTACCTGTCCGCCGCCCAAGCCGGTCTGCCGACGATCGCCGATGTGGTCAAGCAGATTCTCAACAGCGCGGCTCTGCGCCAGAACGTGGCGATGCGCAGGAACGGCGCGCGCAAAAAGCAAATTCTGCGCGTCGGTCTGACCTTCAACCTCAAGCGCATCGTGCCGCACAGCGAAAGCGACGACGACAGCGAAGCCGAATACGACAGCCCGACCACGGTCAATTCCATCGCCGAGGCCATCGCCTCGTACGGCCACGAGGTCATTCCGATGGAGGCCACCGCCGATTTCCTGTCGGTGATTTCCTCGACGCCGGTGGACTTCGTGTTCAACATCGCTGAGGGATTGGCCGGGCGCAATCGCGAATCGCACGTGCCTTCGATTCTCGAGTTGCTCGACATTCCCTACACCGGCTCGGACCCGGCGACGCTCTCGCTGGCGTTGGATAAAGGGTTGTCCAAACGCATCGTGCTGCAGGCGGGCGTGTCCACGCCCAAGTTCTGGTTGATGCGCACCGGCCGCGAGCGGCTGCCGCGCGATCTGGAATTTCCGGTGCTGGTCAAACCGGTGGCCGAAGGCAGTTCCAAAGGCGTGCTGGACAAGAGCGTCGTCGAAAACGAGGCCGAACTGCGCGAGGCCGTCAACAAGATGTACGCGCGCTACCTGCAACCGGTGCTGGTCGAGGAATTCCTGCCCGGGCGCGAATTCACCCTCGGACTGTTGGGCGAATATCGACCGATCGTGTTGCCACCGATGGAGATCGTTTTCGTCAACCCAGAAAAGAAAAATCCGGTGTACAGCTTCGAACACAAACTGACTGCCGTCGATGAAATCCGCTACGATACGCCGGCCAAGGTGGACCCGGCGTTGTTGCGCGATCTGGAGCGGGTGGCCCGCAACTCGTTCATCGCCCTGGGCTGCCGCGACGTCGGGCGGGTGGACGTACGGCTGGATAAAAAGGGTAAAGTCCACTTCATCGAGTGCAATCCGCTGCCCGGCCTGACGCCGGGGTGGTCCGACTTGTGTCTGATCGCGCAAAGCGCCAATATGGATTATCGAACGCTGATCGGTGAAATCATGGCCCCAGCCATTCGCCGTCTCAAATCGAGTCAAAGGGCCAAAAAAAGGCGCGACTAAATGAATCACCCCGGTCGGTCGCCCCGTCGGCGGCTGCGTGCGTTGGGTCTGCAACTCGGGCATTATCCGCCCGGAACGCTCAATTCCATCACCGATGTGCCCGGCGTGTTGGTCGGGCACTCAACCATCGTCAAGGGAACCGGCCGCCTGGTGCGCGGTCAGGGCCCAGTGCGCACCGGCGTGACCGCCATTTTACCCAACGGCCGAAATATCTTCATGGAACGGCTGATCGGCGGGTGTTACGTCCTCAACGGCGCGGGGGAAATCACCGGCCTGACGCAAGTGCAAGAATGGGGCTTGATCGAAACGCCGATCCTGCTGACCAACACGCTCGCCGTGGGCGCATGCTCGCAGGCGCTGGTCAAGTACATGGTCGAAAAACACCCGGGCATCGGCCGCGAACATGATGTGATCATTCCCCTGGTCGGCGAGTGCGACGATTCGTGGCTCAACGATATCGCCGGGCGACACATCACCGAAGCGCATGTGTACGAGGCGATCGAAGCGGCGCGCGGCGGTCCGGTCGCCGAGGGCAACGTCGGCGGCGGCACCGGAATGATCACCTGCGATTTCAAAGGCGGCATCGGCGCCTCGTCGCGCAAACTGCCGACGCACCTGGGCGGGTATCTGGTCGGCATTCTGGTAATGAGCAACTTCGGCCGCATGCAGGATCTGCGCATCGACGGTCTGCCGGTCGGACGCATCCTCACACCCCAGTATCGCGACCTGCGCCTGCGCAAGGAAAACTATGGCAGCATCATCGCCGTGCTCGCCACCAACGCGCCGCTCTCGGCGCATCAATTGAATCGCCTGTCCAAGCGCGTCGCGTTGGGCATCGGGCGCGTCGGCTCGTATGCGGCACACGGGTCCGGCGAGATCGTGCTGGCTTTTTCCACCGCCAACAAGGTGCCGCGCTCGACGCGCAAGCGCACGTACGATCTGAAGATTCTCAACGACGATTACATGGACCCGCTGTACCGGGCGGTGATCGAAGCGACCGAGGAGGCGATTCTCAACGCGTTGTGCATGGCCGAGGAAATGACCGGCATCAATCATCACTATGCGCCGGCGCTGCCGCTGGACGATGTGCGCAAATTGATCGTGCGCCACCACATTCCGATTATCGAAGATATTTCGCTTAAAAGCCCGCACGGCCGCCGCGATAAAATCAGCCTGCTGGACCAAGCCACCGCCGCCGGAGCCAAGCTGCTGCCCTATCTGCCGCTCAAGAAAAAGAAAGACGATTAAGGCGTTTGAACAGCGTCGGCGTTCGTATTGCCGTATCCGTCGTCGAACGCGCCCGCCGCGATGCGCACCGCGGCGATGCTCGCTTTAGGCTGCGGCAACTGACCGATGAGCGTGTGGGAAACGGCATCGTAGTTCAGTGAACACTCGGTGGCGGTCGTGTCGCTCCATTCCACGATCGCCGTAGCCGCGCCGCCCGAAACGATCGCCGGATGCCCGCCGCCGGCCCAGGGTGAACGCATGCGCCGCGCGCCGACCGGGTCCGGCGGGTACGCGGCGGTCGCGCGGATAATCCACGCCTCACCCACTTGCTCCGCCGACAGATAGTCGAGCGTAACTGCGTCGGTGGGCAGCAGCTCAAACGCATCGGAGTACACGTTGTAGGGTTGCGCGCCCTGGTCGGTCTGCACCAAGCCGTTCACCGCGAAACGCAGCGTTCCGGACGGATCGTCCCACATCGTTTCCCAATCGACGGTGTACACAAAATCGCGCGACTGCGCCTGATGCTGCCACATGAAGGACGGATCGGCGTCGAGGCGCACGGCCATCTCCCACCCCTTTTCCGTGTAGGGCGCGCCGTTGGACCGCAGCACATCGACGAAGGAATCGCCCTCCAGTCGCTGCAGGGTGACCGTGAAACGATCCACCTCCGGGTGGCCGCCGTGCCATGCGAAAACAACGGTCTGCATACGTCGATACGAGGCCTTGGGCTGCACGGCCATTTCGCCGCCGTGTTCGGACAGCTCGGCGGTGAACGGTTCATCATCCTGGTAGTACAGCTTCGGCGCCGGATCGGGCACGGGCGTCAGATCGTCATTGCCCAGCCGCAATGCGAGGCGACCGATTTCATCGGTCAGCCACGGCCCCATGCGCCAGCCGAACAGGCTGCCCTCGGTCTCGCCGCCGCCCTGCCACCAGTTCCAATCCTGCGGAATGTAGAAGATGTAATTTTGCGCGTAGCCGATGGTGTTGGTCCGGGAAACGTCGATGTTCAGCGCCTCGGCCATCCGCTCGCGGATATCCACCGCCAAGTGCGCCAGCGGCTCGCCGGGAACGGTGAAAAAGTACTGGTCGCCGATTTGCGCCACGCTGATCGGCGATTGCTGGAACATCTCGACATAGCCGGCAAAGATCGGCCAGTTCAGATCGATCAGGCAGCCCAGGTAGCCGTCGACCAGCGTGGTGTCGGGCGCATCGCAATCGGCAATGCTGTCGTACAATTTGGACGGCAGCGTACCGCACAACATCGCGCCGCGTTGGTATTCCTGAAATTCGCCGGCCAGGTTGTACGCGCCGAATTCGCCCGGCTGATAGCCCAGCGTCTCGCGGTCGTGCGTATATCGTTGGGTGATGATTTGCAGTTCCGGTTGCGCCTGCGTGACGATGGTCTGCTCGACTTCATGCACGATCTGCGCGACGTTGTAACCGATCCAATCGTTGATTT
>CALBTQ010000736.1 GCA_937967875.1 uncultured Pseudomonadota bacterium | reverse complement strand
AGATCGTATTCGGTGACTGGAGTTCAGACGTGTGCTCTTCCGATCTCCGATCGCGCTGCCGCTGGCGGCGAGAATGAAGCCCAGCTTCGAGCCCCAACGTCCTCTCGCGGTGGACATATGGCTTCCCCCTTGTGCTGTGTCGCGTTGCCTGTGTGGATGAAAAAATAAGCTACGTGCTTGGGTGAGGTTCTGTCAAGCGATTAGCGCATTGCTTCGGTTTTCCCGGTGAAATCGGAAAAAAGCTCGCGCGCCGATTCATGGTCGAGCAGGGTGAAGATGTCGTCTTGCGGCGCGAAATCGGTTCCGCATACCAGGCAGGTGAAATCGCCGGTCTCGGGCCGTTGCACCAATGGCGGACGGTCGATGGCCGAAGCGGGGCAGGCCGCCACGGCCGCGGGCGGAATCTCGGCGGCTTGCGCCACGGCCTTGTCGCCCTCGATGCGCAACGCGCCCGCGGCATGCGTCAGGCAAGGCCGGCCGCACAGATCGGCGCGGCAGCGATTGTTGACGGTCATACAATGCGGACACGCCAGCGCGCCGCTTGCCTTACCGGCGACATCCGGCGGCGGCAGCGCGGGCGACCACAACACGGCCCCGCCGTGGTCGTCGGACAACACAAAGCCGCTCACCTCAGCGTTTGCTTCACCGGCATCGATCGTCAGGCGCACCATGCTGTGCGGTTTGCTCGCTTCCGGCAGCGCGACGCGTAAACGGTCCGGTCGTTGCGTTGCGGTCGGCGTCAGCGGTTGATCGTCGATAAAAACCCGCATCGCGGCGTCGAGCGGCGCGGCGAACAGAATTTCCAATTGCCGATGAATCGCCCGTTTGCGCAAAACGAAATGCCGCCGGCCCTGCGCGGGCGCGGTGGAGAGCGACCGGGCGACGCCTTCGTCGAGCCAGGCGGCGGTCGGCGTGGGCAGCTTGCGGCAATGCGCGCCGATCGCGCCGCCGAACAGCGTCACCTCGGCTTTGGCCGCCAGTGATGCGCCCAACGGCGCCAGCAACGCGCGCCCCAACGGACCGGCCGCGCGGATGTCGGCGGTGATGTACGGCTGATCGCTCAGCAGCACCTCTTCGAAATGATCCGTCAGCATGCGCTTGTATTGCCCGCGGGTGAATTGCATTTCCGTCGCGCCCGCCGCCACCGCTTCCGCTCCGTCGACGTCCACCAGCCACGGCAGCACATGCCCGCGCAGCAGCACGCGTTGCCACGGCGGCAGCGAATGCAGCGTGCGCGTGCGCGCCAGGTGCAGCGACAGCAGACGCCGCACCGGCTCGTCGCCGATCGCCAGCAGGCCGCCGGGCGCCAGCACACGGCGAATTTCCGCGAGCACCGGAGCGGGATCGACGAAGTGATGCAGCGTGCCCCAGACGATGGCCAGCGGCAGGCTGTTGTTGCGTAGCGGCAGGCGGTGGGCGTCGGCGCACAGGCGCATGGGCAGACGCGCGAGTTTCATGCGTTCGGCATAAGCGGGCATGGCCGCCAGCGCGTCGCGGCTGATGTCCAAGGCGATGCCGTCGGCCTGCAAATCGTTAGTCAGCAGCAGGCTGTTGGCGCCGGTTTCCGCGCCGCTTTCCAGGAAAGGCGACGTCGCCGCGCCACGCAACGCCAGATCGCGGAACAATCCCCGGCGCTGCTCGTAGCACAGTTGCAGGTAATCCAGTGTGCGCGGGTCGGGCCCCAGCGCGTGAAAGCGGCGGAAATTCACCTCGCCGCGCATCTGCCGGAGTCGTCGTTCCTGTGTGGGGGAAGGCATTTACCGTTCCTGGTAAATAGTACGGATCATTTCCTTGGCTTCGATGCAATCGCGATCGATTTCCAGCGCCTTGATGAAATACAATTCGGCCATCGCCTTGTCGCCTTCCTCCAGGTACAGTTTGCCCAGAGTCAGGTAGCCGACCGGGTCCTTGCCCACGGCGGCGATGCCTTCCTGAATGTACTGCGACGCCTTCTGGAAACGGTCGCTGTCGCCGGCGCGATCATGGTAGTACGCCAGACCCAGGTAGATTTTCGCCAGCGGATTTTCCAACCCGCGATCCAACGCCGTGCGGATCACCTCGTGCGCCTTGCCGTAATATTCCTGATCGATCAACGAAACGGCCAGTTGGAACATGTGCTCCGGCGGATCTCCTTCGGAAAATTGAATCGGCGCGCCGTCGTCGATGAAGCCCTCGTCGAGCCCGTCGTCGATGCCGCCGATCAACGGATCGCCTTCATCCTCGATTTCTCCCAGCTTCAAATCCGAGTCGTCGTCCATCACGAAATCGACTTCGTCCGGACCGGCGAGGTCTTCGTCGAAACCGCCGGGCTCATCGAAATCGTCGGCGAGCGGTTCACTCGTTTCCTGATCGACCATCGACTGCAGTTCGTCGGCGTCGCTGATGAACGTTTCGCCCTGATCCTCGTGGCCTTCGGTGAACGGATCGCCCATATCCAGCTCGCCCATTTCCTCGGCGCTGGCTTCGGGCACGCGAATCGGTTCCTCGGGCTCCTCGACGCGCATCACGGTCTTTACCGTCTTAGTCGCTTCGGGCGCCTGGACCGGCGGACGTTGCTCCTTCAACTGCTGGATGTGATCCTGCAGCCGCCGGCGCAACTCCTCTTCCATGTTGTCCATCTCGATGGGAATGTCTTCGTCGGCCGTCGTCCGGGCCCGATACGCCGGTTCGATCGGCTGATCTTTATACTCGTTGTGAATCCGATCCACGCTCTTTTCGGCCATGTTGAACAGGCGCGAGAGGCGGTCGGTCGGAATCGTCGAAATCTGCTCGCCCTTATCGGCGGTCTTCTCTTTCTTTTTGGCCTTCGTCGCGAACTTGCACGCGTTGATCGTCAGCAATGCGAAAATCAACGCCCGCGTGTCGGTCGCGCCCAACTCGGATTCACCGATAATATGCGACAACGTCGCGCCGTCGCGAATCCACTCGTGCACCTGTTGTTCCTGATCGGTGACCAGCAAGTCGCTGAGCGGCAGCGGCGATTTCGGATACAGCTTCAGCGGCGTGCGCATCCGCTTTTCCAGGCGCGACTCGATCATTCCCGGATGATATTTTTCGCGGACGCCGTCCACGATCGTACGCAGCATCTGCAGTTGATCGACCTTCTCGTTCAGATGAGGCAGGATCGTCGAATAAAAGCTGTAGCCGCCGTGCCGCCAGGAAAACAGCCCCTTGACGTTTTTGCTGTAAAACTCGTCGGCGAATTTTTCCGTATCGGAACGGGAGGTAATCTTCTGTTGCAACAGGAATTCGACGAAGTTGCTGTTCTGTTCGCGCGCCTGTTTGCTGTAGGCGTAGAATTCCTCGTCGGTGATGATGCCCCGGCTGCGCAAATACCGGTGGTACTCGCGTTCCTCGTAAATGCCCGCTTTGTAGGGAACCAAACACCCTTGCGAGAGGTACAGGTAGAATTTCACTACGCCATCGTTGACGAACAGTACGCCGGTTTTACGGGCCTGGAAAAAGCCGAACAACAGCTTCGCCGGATGAACCTGATCAAAGTTTCCTTTGATATCCGGTGTTTCCAGTTTTTGCAGCCAACTCGTATAGTCGTTCCCGTTTTTCATGCGCACGATTCTGGGTACCTGTCGGTTTTTTGTCAAGAGAAAGGCTATTGGCGAATCCTTTATGGTCTGATATCGATTATTAATCAAGGCGGGGGTTTAATCATGCGAAAAACGCGAATAAATATTCTGTTCATCGTCGTGCTTCTGGCGATGCTGGCGGCGGCGGAAGTGGTCGTATACAAACCGAAATTCCGCCTGGGCAGCGAGCTGTTGCCCGCAGTGCAGGCCGCGATGGGCGCACAGGGCAACGTGGCGTTGGACGAACGAACCGGCGCGTTGGTCATTTCCGGCGACGCCCAGGCCGTCGCGCGGGCGCGCAGCGTGCTGGAACAATTGGACAAAAAGCCGCGCACGGTCGTGGTCACCGTGCGTCAGACCGACGTCAACGCCCTGACCAATCTGGGTCTGGATATCCGCTGGTCCGTCGTGGGCGGCGGCTGGCGTCTGGGCACGGTGCGCGACGATCAAACCCTCGACGGCGAACGCTGGGAATTGCGCGCCGGTAAATCGGTGCGCGTCTACCGCTCGAACGCCGCAAGCGACCAAACCGTCCGGGTTTTGGAGGGATCGACCGCGACGCTGCTTTCCGGGCGCAAACGCGAGTTCAGTCCGGACTCCACGTTTTGGTCGCAATACACCGGCCCCGGCCTGCGCGGGCGCGAGCGTGAAGTGCTTACGCAATTGCGCGTCACCCCGCGCATCGTCGGCGACGCCGTGCAGTTGGACATCGAACCGCAGGCGACCTTCTTCGCCGGTACGCAGCGTGAAACGCAGACAGTCGCCGAAGCGCGCACGACCGTCCGCGTGCCGATCGGCGGTTCGATCCTGCTGGCGGCATCCTCCACGCAGGGCTCGTCGGCGTCCTGGGAAATCTTCCGGGGCTTTGCCGTCGACGCCACGCCGCAGGATACGACCCGGCGTTGTCTGTGGCTGCAGGTGATGGTGGAAGAGTAAACGGTGCGCGGATAAACCATCGGCCGGTTGCCGACGACACGCGTCGACGAACCGGCCGATGAAAGTCGTGCTTATTCGGGTTCGATCGGCGAGGGCTCCAGTTTCACATCTTCGTCTTTGTTGCCGAAGCCGCCGGTGTCGTTTTCGTGGTCGATCTTCCAGCGCGCGCCCTTGGTCAGCCACGGGCCGAGCAGGCGGGCGATGATCGCGCCGCCGATGGCGTACAGGCCCAGCACCAACCACATTGCCTGCGGCGTGTGCCAGTAATCCAACCAGCCGTACTTAAGTGGAAGCTGCAGATTGACGGCAACGTCCTTGATCTGATCGGTTCCGCCGACCTGCATAATCGTCTCGGCGATCTGATGGCCGACCACCTTGAGCTTCAGGGCGAAGGCGGCCGGATCGATCGTCGCGGTGAAATCGGCCGCGTTCAACCCCAGTTCTTTCAATTGCGCCGCCAGATTGTCGGCGTTGGTTGTCTTGACAATTTGCTCCGCGTTGAAGCCCAGAGCGTTGACCTGAGTGCTCAATTCATTCACCGGAGCCAGCGTGGTCAAATCCAGGTTCAATGCTTTCGCCTGGACGCCGACTTCCGGGATGTCGAGTTGGTTGGTCAGCTCGTTGACGCTGATGCCGGCGGCCTGCGCCTTGGCGGCCAACTCGGCGACCGTGTACTTGACCGTCTCGGGGCACCAGCGCTCCAGCATGTGGCCCGACAGTAGGCTGACCACCGTCTTGGCCAGGAACCACGGCACCATGGTCAAACCCAGGTACGTACCTTCCTGTCCCGGCGGGGCGATGGCCGCCGTATACTCCGAGAGCTTCGGCGACCAGATGATTTCACCCACGGTCAGCAGCACCAGGAAGGCGATCGCCATGAAGTAATGCGCCGTGGCGATGTCGGGCGAGAACAACTGCCAGGACAGCGCCAGCGGGAACAGCGAAACGGCCGAAACCATCGAGCCGTACACCAGCATCTTGAAGATGTTGAACTTGTTGGCCAGCGGGATGAACAAAATCAACCCGATGACGATCAGGAACGGATTGACCGCCTGCAACGTGCCCATCGCCACGTCCGGGCCGATGGTGCGGATCCAATACTTGGGCGCCAGCAGATACATATAGGTGAACACCGCGCGCACGCCCAGCAGCAACGCGATGAGCACCAGCAGCTTCCAGAACGCCGATTCGCGCAACACTTCCGCCGCGATCTGGAAGGGCGTCTTGCGCTTGATTTCCTCGGTCTTGGGCTTGCCGTTGAGCGCCTCGTCTTCGGCTTTCTTTTTCGCCTCGTCCGCGCTCAGCAACTGCTCTTCGCGACGCACCATGAACAGCGCCACGATGATGCACAGCGCGGCGATGACCACGCCGGACACAAAAATGTACGAGTTGTGAATGTGCAGAATCTTGCGGATGAAGTCGATCAACAGACCGCCGGCCATCGCGCCCACGTTCATGAACAGGTACCACAGGTTGAAACCCGCGCTGCGCGATTTGCCGGTCGTGAAGCGGCGGTTAGCCGCCTGGAACACGGTCTGGATCATCGCCATGAACGGCGCCATCAGGAACAGCAACACCGTGGCGATGATGCCGCGCGACGGCAGCATCGGCATCAGGCCGATCACCGCCAGGCCCAACCGCAGTACGAGCATCGAGAACATCGCAATGTAGATCGATTTTTTAATGCCCAGCCAGTCGGTCACCATGCCCGAAAAGAACAGGCACAGCGTGGTCGCCGTGGTGAAAATCGTGATCGAGTAACCGGCCTGCGCGTCGCTCAGGCCCAGGTCGTCGGACAGAAAAACCGCGGCGATGGAGATCAGCGCGAAGTAGAGGGTGCAATCCAGGAAGTTGATGATCTGGATGCCCCAGTACTCCGAGCGGGTTTCCTTGAGCACCCCGAAGTCCTTGAAGTAGGCGACAATAAAGTTGTCTTTTTTGGCAATTGCGCTTTCGCTCATCGTTACCTCACTTATCCAAGGCGGATCGAATAAAGGTAAAGCTATCGAGATCGATGACGGGCGGCGCCATCGAAATGCATCCGTGGTTTTGTGCTGAACTCATTTGCGCGTGCATGTATGCTTTCCGGGTCGGAAAAACTTGCCCCATTGGGGGGCCATCTTCACGCAAACCCGGCGGGGAGTCAAGGCAAAAACCGACGATAAGTTTATGTCGCTAAAGGAAAAGTTAACCTCGCGGCCCGGCTGTGAATTTTACGCTGAACCCCTGGGTTGCGACCGGGGTCCCACCTGATGCTATAGTTTGCCAAACCGCATTCCTCGTCGATGGAGATGAACGATGTCGAAACGATTGGTTGTCTGTTTGTTGCTCGCGGCGCTGGCCCTGGCGCTCAACGGTTGCGTGTTCGCCTATCGCGGTCCGGATACGCCGGAGGAGGCCGAGGCCGCCCCCGCGCGTCCGCTGGGTCTGCCCGGTCATGCCGAGCAGGTGTGGACCGACGCGCCCGCCGCCAAAACGCAATCGCAGAACCTGCGCACCGACACCTTCGTGGATCTGGCCGATCGTTCGAATCCGGCGGTGGTCAACATCTTCAGCGAAAAGAACATCCGCACGCGCGTGGGCGATCCCTTGGGGATCTTCACCGTGCGCACGCCGAACCTCGATTTCAACGCCCGCGCGCTGGGCACCGGCTTTTTCATCAGCGCCGACGGCTTTCTGCTGACCAACGCCCACGTGGTCGCCGGGGCCGACGAAATCAAGGTGTTCGTCTGGCAGGAGGATCAGGTCAAGACCGCGCGGCTGATCGGCCTGGATCGCGTGTCCGACCTGGCGCTGTTGAAGATCGAACACGACAAGCCGCTGCCCTTCATCCGCTTCGCCGATTCCGACGCGGTGCAGATCGGCGAGTTCGTCGTGGCCATCGGCAATCCCTTCGGTCTGGCGCATTCGCTGACCAACGGCCTGATCAGCGCCAAGCACCGCCGCCTACACGAGGATATGCGCGGGCGCTACGAGGACTACCTGCAGACCAGCGCGCAGATCAACCCCGGCAACAGCGGCGGGCCGTTGCTCAACCTGCGCGGCGAGATGGTCGGCGTGAACACGGCCACGGTGCAGGGCGGGCAGGCGATCGGCTTTGCCGTGCCCAGCAACCTGGTGCGCGAGGTGATTCCGCACCTGGTGCGCAGCGGCGCGGTGCGCCGGGCGTTCATCGGCGTGACCCTGGCCGACCTCACCGCCCAGCAGCGCGCGTCGTTGGCGCACGGCGGAGCGTTGATCAGCGACGTGGAAAAGGACTCCCCCGCCGCGGCGGCCGGCTTGCGGCGCGGCGACATGATCGTCTCGATCAACGGCCGCTCGGTGTACGACGCAGTCGCCTGTTCGCGCACCTTGACCTTGTTGATTGCCGATCGCAAAGCGAAGTTGAAGGTGGTGCGCAACGGCGAAACGCGATCCGTGACCATCACGCCGACCCTGCGCGCGGAAAACGACAATCAGCGCTGATCGGTGATCGTTAGATAATCGATGTCCTCCGCGCCGTCGAAGCGGCGGCGCATCACCTCGATCGCCTCGGGATTGTCGTCCACCAGAATGAAACGCCGCTCCAACTCGCGACAGGCCGCGCCGGTCGTCCCGCTGCCGGCGAAAAAGTCGAGCACCAGATCGCCGGGTTTCGACGAGGCCGTCACGATCCGCCGCAGCACGCCCAACGGTTTTTGCGTCGGGTATCCCAATCGCTCCACGCCTTGCGTCGGCACGATCGTATGCCACCAGGTGTCGGTCGGCAGCTTGCCCTTGCTCGCTTTTTCCCGCCCGACCAATCCCGGCGCCATGTAGGGAATGCGGTCGATTTCCTCGTTGTTGAACGTGTAGCGTTTCGGATTTTTCACGTAGACCAGAATGTTGTCGTGCTTGGCCGGCCAGCGGTTGCGCGACCGCGCGCCGTAATCGTAGGCCCAGATGATTTCGTTGAGGAAACTCTTGCGCCCGAAGATGTCGTCGAGCAGCACCTTGCAGTAATGGACCTCGCGGTAGTCGATGTGAAAATACAGCGTGCCGTCGTCGGTCAGCACACGATACGCCTCGCGCAGACGCGGTTCGATGAACTCCAGGAAATCGTCGAAGATGTCGGTGAACGCGCGCGTGTCGCCCTTGGTCGTCTTGTAGCGCAGTCCCTGAAAACCGGTGCGGTCGCCGTTGGTGTCGCGCACGGTGTGCAGCACGGTGTGCTTTTGCGCCTTGCCGGTGTTGAACGGCGGATCGATGTAAATCAGGTTGACCGAGCCGTCGGGCAGGTCACGCAGCACGCTGAGGTTGTCGGCCAAATAAATCAGGTTTTTCATCTACCGCTTTTTTCGCACTTTCACTTTGAGCACCTGGCCCACGCGCAACGGCTGGGTGCGTTTTATTTTGTTCCACGCGGCCAATTCGTCCACCGAGCAGCCGAAACGCCGGGCGATGCCCGTCAGATTGTCGCCCGATTTGACGCGATAGGAAATCCACACCTCGGCCGCTTCCGCCGCGCTCTTCCCGCCGGTGGGAATGCGCAATTGCTGACCGACGCGCAACGTGGACTTGCTCGATATTTTATTCTCTTTCGCCAGCGCCGTCACCGACACCCCGTACTTCTGCGCGATCTTGCTCAGCGTCTCGCCGCGCTTGACCGTGTGTACCGTCGCTTTCTTCGGCGCGGACAACAGCAGCGTCTGGCCCGGCCGCAGCGAGCGCGGATTGGAGATTTTATTGATCTTCATCAGCGTCGGCGTCGTCAGGCCGTAGCGCTCGGCGATGCCCGAGAGCGTTTCGCCGCGCTGCACGATGTGCGTGGTCGGCTGCGTGGAAACTTCGTTCGCGTTTTGCGGCAACTTGAGGGTCATGCCCGGGTAGATCGTCGATTCAGCGGTCAGGTTGTTCGCCGCGCCCAAGGCCTTGGTCGTCACGCCGTGGCGCGTGGCGATCTGACTGAGCGTGTCGCCGCGTTTGACGGTGTAGCTTTTCGGCTCGGCCAACGGCGCTTCGCCGTCGAGGATGATCGTCAGGCTCTGCCCCGGTCGGATCTGATCGCCCGCGCCGATCGCATCCTTGTTCCATTGGCGCAAATCGCCGACCGACACGTCGTAGCGCTGCGCGATCGACCACAGGTTGTCGCGCAGACGCACCTTGTGCACGATCGTTTTCGGCTTGGGCTTGGCCGAGGGAACGCCGGGCGAAGGCGGCGTTCGGCGAAGGCGTTCGCGTTCGCGCGCCTCGTTTTTCGCCAGTTGCGCCATCGCCGTCCGGTTGTCCGGGCTGACCGGCACCATGATCACCTCGCCCGGTTCGGGCAGGCTGCGGTCGAGCAGATCGTTTGCGCTGACCACGCGCTCCAGCGGCGCCGCGTACATCTTGGCGATCGATGCCGGCGAATCGCCCTTGACCACGCGGTGGGCGATCCACACGACCGACTGCTTCTCCAGCAGGTCGTCGAGGTTGGCCAGCAGCTTGTCGCGCGAGCCGGCGGGCAGGCGCAGTTTCCACGGCCGGTCCGGCGGCGTCGCCTTGCGGATCAGCGCGCGGTTGAGCGCGTACAATCCCTTCGGATGCTCGCCGACGGCCTGGGCGATCGTCTCCAGCTCGATCGAACCGCGAATGGTGATTTCGTCGAACTGCGGCGGATCGTCCTTGGGCACGACGAAGCCGTGCCGGCGCGGGTTGTAATAGAGGATCATCGCCGCGATCCACTTGGGCACGTAGTCCATCGTTTCCGGATGCAGCTTCAGCCGCCAATAATCCAGTCGACCGCCGGCGCGGCGAATCGCCTTGTTCACGTTGCCCGGGCCGGTGTTGTACGAGGCGACCGACAGTTCGATGTTGCCGTTGTAGCGCTGCATGGAATTTTTGAAATAGGCCGCGGCGGCGTGCGTCGCTTTCATCCAGTCCAAGCGTTCGTCGACCCAGCGGTCGACCTGCATGTTGTAATCGCGCGCGGTGGCGGGCATGAACTGCCACAGGCCGACCGCCCCCGCGTGGCTGGTCGCCGAATCGGAAAAGCCCGATTCGATCAGCGAGACGCACAGCAACTCGGCGGGCAGATCGTTTTTCGCCAGCACCGCGTTGATGTACTGCCGGTACTGCGCCGAACGGTCGAGGTAGCGTTGGAACAGATCGCGGCCGCGCTGCGTGCGCGTGAACACCGCCAGTTGCCGCGCGACGCGCTGCTGCGCGCTGCGGTTGAGCCCCTTCACATACCGGTTGATGTTGCCGATCGAACGCGCCGCCTCGACCTGCGCGATGTCCTGCGCGGTCGGATCGGGCGTGAGGATGAACCGTACCGCATCCGAGGGCGTGCGGCGTTCCGGCTCGATCAGATCGTCCAGCAGCGTCAGCAACAGGTCGTATTCCTCGGCCAGTCGCTCGCGCTGCTCGTCGTTGCCCTCGAAGTTGAGAATCGCCAGGCGCGCTTCGTCGATCTTGTTCTGCGCCTGCAGCGTCTCGCCCTTCTTGTTCATCTCCACCGCTTCTTTGGCCAGGGCGCGGATCTTGTCGCGCAGCGCAGTGAACTCCTCGACCGAGGCGGGCGTTTGCGGCTTGGCCGGCGGCAACTCGGCGGGCACGTCGTCCAGGAAGGAATCCAGGTCGTCGCCGCGCGGCGGCAGACACGACGCCGTCGCCGCCAACAACGGTAGGAGAATCAGCAAGAGGATAAGACGTCGCGCAACCATTGCGCGTAGGTTAATGGAAATATGTCACCACGAAAAGACCCAGACATCATATTCAGGCGGTACATCACTCCGGGTGCTACGGTCGTGTTTGAATGTTGACGAGCACAGCTTTCGCCGGGGGCGAAAACTGCGGCACACGGAAAGGACGGTCATTGCCCGTGTGCCACACTTTTGGCGATAGCCAAAGGTGTGCAGACGAACAGCAACACAACTTACAACACAACAACCTCTTGCATCCGGCGGCGAGGGCGGCGATGATAACGGCACCGAACGCGCAAACGGATGGACGATGAAACAAAAGCCGATCAGCAACCTCGATGCCCTGGGCGCCTTGTTTGTGGGCGCGTGGGTGCGCTTCGGCGCGCCGGTCGCGTCCGTCGGATTGCAAATCCTCGCCGTGCTGCTGGGTGCGGCGGCCATTGTGATGATCCTCTGGAACAAAGTCGTCGCTGTGGTCGCGCTGTTCCCCGCCGCTCTCGCCCTTTGGTACTTGGGGTGGCGCATCGGCCGTTCGTTCGGCGAATCGACGCTCGACCAGGCCAGGGAAATCGCCCCGCGCGGTCGCGACTGATTTTCCTGTCGCGGCGGACACCATCGCCTCGTGAAATCCCTTCCGGTGTGTGCTTGCCAAACGCGAAAAAAAACAGCATGGTTTGCGGAGAAAAACGGACCATGAACGGGAGAGCCTCATGCGCAAGACTTTCATCGTCGTACTGTTATTGCTGTTCCTGGCCGCCACCGCCTACGCCGTGGGCGAACAGGCGGTCGATTTCACGCTCAAGGATCTGCAGGGCAAATCCCTGCGCCTGGCCGACCAGAAGGGGCAGGTCGTTTTGCTCACCTTTTGGATGACCTGGTGCAGCGCCTGCAAGATCGAAATGCCGCATCACCAGCGCCTGTACGACGAGTACAAGGACAAGGGATTCGCCGTCTGGTCGATCACCGCCGACACGCCTTCGGACCTGCCGCAGGTGCGTTCGATCGTCCGCCGGCACAAGCTGACCTACCCCGTGCTGCACGACAGCGACAGCCGCGTCAACGGCCTGTACAATCCGCGCAGCGATTACCCGTATTCGGTGCTGATCGACCGCGAGGGCAAGGTCGTGTGGACGCACGTCGGCTTCAAGTCCGGCGAGGAAATCGAGTTGGAACAGCAAATCAAAAAGGCGTTGGGGCTTTAAAATGCGCAAAAGCCTGTTGATCGTTTTTCTGGTGCTGTTGCCGCTGAGCGCGCAGGCGTTGGAGTGGCAGACGCCGCTGACCGACTCGGTGACGATCTTCGAAACCTTGAAGATCAACTACGACGTCACCGACGAGGACAATCCGTTCTGGGCGGGCATCAACCGCCTGAACCTGAACGTGGCAAAGGGGCCGTTCCTGGCCGGCATGCGCTACGACACCGAGGCCTATTTCCTCGAAGAGGAATATTACGTTCGCTACATCCCGGAAAAGGTGTTCCTGCAGTACCAGAGCGATCCGTTCCTGCTGCGCTTCGGCGATTCCTACGCCAGCTTCGGGCAGGGCCTGACGCTCAGCCTGCTCAAGCGCGACGAGTTCGGCGAGGATACGACGATCCAGGGCGCGCTGCTTCGCATCAACCATGAGTACTTCGAGTTCGAATCGCTGATCGGTCCGGTCAATCCGGGCGACGACCGCCGCTTCGGCCCCGAGCGCGCCAAGGTCGAGGAGCCCGAGTTTATCGACGAACGCGATATGCTGTGGGGCGCGCGGTTCATGGCCGGCCCCTCGATGATCAAAGTCGGCGGCGCGTGGGTCGGCGGCACGCTGCGCAAGGACGAAACGGCCACCTTCGCCCGCTTGGAAGAGGACGACCGCATCAATCTGTATTCGGCGATCATCGAGTCGCCCGATCTGGCGGGCGTCGGCGCGCTGTCCGGCGAATACGCCTGGCTGGAATATCAGGACGACAAAAAGGAACTCGAGGATCTCGAATGGGAAGGACGCGGCGCGCACCTGGCGACCACCTGGTACGCCGGGCCGGTGACCGTGTTGTTGGAAAGCACCGACTACTTCCGTTTCGACTACGCCTACAACGATCCGCCGAGCATGGAATACCCGAAGATGTCCTTCGGCCATCTGCCCAACTATGAAGACGCGATCGGCGGGCGCGGCCGCGTGGATTACGTGGTGCCCGTGGTCGACGTCGGGCTGTACGTCAACTACACGAACATCCAGACGCACGAGGAAATGCCGCTGGAACTGGCCGATCACTACAGCTCCGACCTCAAGTGGCTGGAGTGGATCGAGCACACCTACGGCGGTTTCGACCGCACCTTCGGCAACGGTTCGACGCTCACCGGCGCGGCGGGCTACCGCGAGATCGTCGAGGGCCGCTACGTGCACGGCGAATTGACCTTCGAAACGCCCATCGTGCATCCGCACTCGCTGCAGCTGGAATACCTGGGCAAGCAGTTCCACGGCTTCGGACTGATGAGCGAGGTCGACTACGCCTCGCACGAGGCGATCGTCAGCTACGGCTACAACCCGTATCTGTCGCTGGTCGGCAGCTACGAAAACAGCGACGAGCCGGCGACGGGCACCGTCGAACTGGGCGCCGAAGAGGAAGACGATCCGCACTTCTGGGCGGCCGAAACGGTGGTCAAGCCGACGAACTGGATGCAGATTTCCCTGGCCTACGGGCGCTACAAGGGCGGGCTCAAGTGCGCCGGCGGCGTCTGCCGGCCGATTCCGCCGTTCGAAGGTTTTAAAAGCGAATTCACCTTCCGCTTCTAGTGCGCGGTCTTTCTGGTCAAATCCGTCCCGACGCGCTATAACGATTATCCGAAGATGGATAACCGACTGTCCCATATTCCGCTGCTGATCGGCGTGCTGCTGCTGGCGCTCGCGTCCGTCGCGACGGCCGAGCCGCTGACTTGGACGCTTGCCCCGTCGTTTCAACTGATGTCTTTCGATGCGGGCGAACTCAGCGATTTCATCGCGCCCTACGATCTACGTCCCTACGAGGGCTATTTGTGGATGCCCGGAGCGGCCGCGACGTTCCAATGCGGCCCGCTGTACGTCGCGCCGACCGCGCATGCCTCGCGCCTGTCCAGCCGCAGCCACAGCAACGACGCGTGGCTGTACTGGGGCTGGGGGATTCTCGACCTCGGCTGGCGCGTGTACGACGGGCAACTCGGCGTCGTCGTCCCCTTCGTCGGCGCGGGCTACGGCGTCACCTACCTGGAACTCGAAGCCAAGCAGCCCACGCCCTTCGAGCGCATCCGCCGCGACAGCCTGCCGTTGGAAGCCGGCGTGGCGCTGATGCTGCTGTACCGACCGACTCCCGCGCGCGGACACATCGCCGGCGCATTGCGCCTGGGCTATTTGCACCAGGAGCCTCTGGGCGATTGGCGCGACGGCGGACGCTCCTACGATGACGCTCCCGACGCCACGCCGCGCGGCTTTTTCCTGCGCCTGGAAATCGGCGGCGGCGCGACCTGTTATTGATTTGACCCCCCCGAAAAATTGCCGCATTCTGAAAGCGGAAAGGGCGAGCATGGACGATTTTCGGCCGGCCTATGTCAGCATTCATCTGACCAACCGTTGCGACGCGCGGTGTTTGCATTGCCGCATCTGGCGCAATCCGGCGGAGAACGAACTCGACGCCGAAACGCTGTGCCGGGCGGTGCGCGACCTCGCCGCGTGGCTCGGTCCCATGGAGCTGAAAATCGCTGGGGGCGAACCGCTGCTGTCGCCCAACCTCAAGCCGCTGGTGCGCTGCGCGCTCGAAGCGGGGCTGGACCCGACGATCAACACCAACGGCTTTTCGCTGAGCGGCGAACTGGCGCATGAACTGGCCATGATGGGCCTGGATCACATCGTCCTTTCCCTTGACGGCTTCGATCACGTGCACAACAAGCTGCGCTGCCGCCCGGACGCCTTCCCGCTGGCCGAACGGGCGATCACCCACGCTACCGACAATGGCATGAAGGTTTTCGTCAATTGCGTCATCTGCCGCGAGAACATCGAGATTTTGCAAGGCTTCGTCACCTGGGTGCGCGACAACCCGCGGCTGTCGGGCATTTTCTTTCAGGCGCTGATGCAGCCCTTCGGCGAAGAGCCGCGCGATAACTGGTGGGTCGACAGCCCGCTGTTCCCCGACGATTCCGAGCGCGTCGCCCACGTGCTGGGCGAACTGCTCGACATGAAGCGCGCCGGTTTTCCGATTCTTAACGAGGATGCGCAATTCCCGGTGCTCATCGGCTATTTCCGCCACCCCGGGACGATCGCCATGGGGCGCTGCAACGTCGGCAACTTCGGGCTGACCATCGAGGGAACCGGCGTGGTGAAGTTCTGTGGGCGCTACGAGCCGATCGGCAACCTGTTCGCCGGTAAGGGCATCGTGGATATCGCCACCGGCAAACAAGCCCGGCGGGTGCGCGCGGAAATGGCGAACTGCCGCAAGAACTGCCATCTGCTGATCAATTGCTGCTTCGACGAGTCGGCAGTAGAATGAAAATTCTATTTTTTCGATTTCACTTAGGATTTCTGTGACCTGTCTCTCAGATATTTCACAGCAGTCTCGGATTTTTGAGAGGGTTGCACCCGATTTTCACGGTCGACAAAACAGTGTTATAAAAAAATATCGTTTACTGGCAGGCACTTAACATTTTTCCGAAAATCTTGGCATTGTCCTTGCTCAAGAAAAGACCAGTTTTTTGAGAGCTTGCATAAACCTTTTTCGCAGCAAGACCAATCTCCTCTCCTGCGACGCCGGGAAAGCCCCCAACTCGGCGTCGCACCTTCCATTTAAGAACGTATTATATAAAAATAATCGCTTGTGAGCGCGCCCCGGCATTTTCCTCCGATTTTCGCAATTGAAAACATTTTTCAATAGAAGTGGAAAAATGTTTTCGAACAGATAGCCGAAACGTCTTGTGGATAATCCTAAAACATCTGTAAATACAGCAAGATAAAAATTTCTTGTAGTTGGCATGAACCTTGAAATTATTAAACACTCCTTTATGGAGCGACTCATGGCACCGGAGCGAAGAAACGTGTCTTCTGTGGAAGACCGCCACACCTTTCAGTCGAACGGGACTCCCGCATCTGCAACCGTTGTGGGTGGCAACCAGTCCGCGTTTGGCTCGATTCATGGAGGAATGTCCGCCAATAAAACAAACCCACAGAAAACAAGTCCCATGGAAAACGCAACCGAAAAAGCAGATCGGCAGAGCGTCGTGTAGGGAAAGAGTGTAGATCACGGTGGCCGCCG
>CALBTQ010000735.1 GCA_937967875.1 uncultured Pseudomonadota bacterium | reverse complement strand
ATGCTTTTCATAGAGCACCTGTTTGGTGAATTGTTGTCGCAACACAATTCTACTAAATCCAAACACTTGGTGCTCTTTTTCTTTTCTTATCCGGGAAGCAGGGAAGAAAATTGTTTAGGCGGACCTTTTGACCTTGGGCGCGGAATGTCGTAAAAGTAAGCTCAATTTCAACCACAATGTTGCGGAAATGAACAATCGCCGAAGAATCATCTTGCTGGCCTGCTCGACTGTGGGCTTGTTGTTGCTGGTTTTTTGGTGGGCGCCGATGGACAAAACCCTGGCGACCATCGGCCTGCTGCGCGGCCGGACACTGCTGCTGGTGCTGCTCATCTCCGCGCTGACCAACATCGGTCTGTACGGCGAACGTTGGCATCGAACGCTGAAATACGTGGGCATTTCCGCGCCTTTCGGCTATCTCATGCGCCTGAATGCGGGCACCGGACCGGTGCGGCTGCTGCTGCCGATCCAGGCCGGCGAGATCATCACCGCGGCGATCCTCGGCCGACGCCTGGACAAGCCGATTTCAACCATCGTCAGCACGCTTTTTTACAACAAGTACCTTTCCTTCGCCGCCACGCTGCTGCTGGCGCTGGGCGGGATGATCGCCGGCGCGCTGGCGACCATGCATTCGGCCTGGGTAATCGCCTCGTTCGCCGGGGGCGTGACCATCCTCTTTTTTCTGCTGGAATCCAAACGCGTGCGGCAGTGGATTTTGCGACTCGGGGAGAAGATCCACCCGGGGCTGGCGCAATTGTCCGCGCGTTTGTTGTCCACCCACGCCCGGCTGACGCGCGGGGCGAAAATGCTGCTGTTGGTCTATGCGTTCGTTTTCACCATCCTCGAAGTGGTCACCGTGTGGTTGATCGCCCGCGATTTGGGGATCGGTGTTTCCTTCGTGCAGTTGATCGTCATCGTGCAGTTGATGGTGTTGGTGACCAACCTGCCGATCACCATGGCCGGCGTCGGCTCGCGCGAGGCGCTGTCGTTGGTGTTGCTCGCCCGCTTCGCCACGCCGGAGCAGGCGGCGGCGTTCGGCGTGCTCTATTCGGCGGTCGAATACCTCTGGCCGCTGGTGGCCGGGCTGCCCTTCACCTCTTCGGTCATCGTGGATGCCTGGCGGGATTTCCGCTGGGGGAAGATAACGCTCAACGACGAAGCGTCGGAGAACGAAAGTTAAAAACCGGGGCGGCGCGCTTCGGGATCGGGCAGGAAAAGAATCTTCAGCAAATCGAGAACGCGTTTGAAAGCCACGCGTGGCTGCCGGATCAGATCGCCCATCCGGCGGACGATCACCCGCGGCGAAAAATAGAACTTGCGGTAAAGAACCTTCTGCCGCGCCAGCGCCTTCGCGGCCAGCGTCGCATCCTTGATGCGGTAACGGTACGGGAAAATCTCGAAGTCGATCAGCTCGCGGTACTGCTCGTACAACTCGGTGCCCGGATAAAACGCGACCGCGTTCACGCCCAGGTAGTCCAGGTCGAGCCCTTTGATTAACGCAACGGACCGCGCGAAGTCCTCCTCGGTTTCCTCCGGATGACCCACGATGATATGCCCGCCAGCTTCGACGCCCGCCGCGCGGCACACGCGCAGTTTCTCGCGGATCAAAGCGGGCGTTTGCGTCTTGCCGAAGGCCTGCAAAATTTTGTCGCTGCCGCTTTCCAGGCCGAACCAAAGGCGGCGGCACCCGGCGCGTTTCATTGCCGCAGCGATCTCCGGCGTCATCGCCGGCAGGTTGGCGTTGGCGGTCCAGACCAGGCCGAGCGGCTCGATCCCGGCGCACAGCGCCAGCAGATAGTTGCGGTCGACGGTTACCGAATCGTCCATGAACCGCAGCGAGCGAATATGCTTGGTGGCGATCAACTCCTGGATGTGCGCGATCGTCGAGTCGACCGAGTGCGTCAGGTAGCGCTTGCTGTAGGAACGCGGGCAGTAATTGCACGGCTGCGGGCACCCGCGCCCGGCCATCACCGCCGCCATCGGCAGCGGCAGGTCGAGATCGCGATAAGCCGTCAGGTCGATCAGGTCGTACGCGGGCCAGGGCAGGGCGTCCAGATCGACGATGCGCTCCGCTTGCCCGCCCACGCGCGCCTCGCCGTTTTCCTTCCACCCCAGACCGGCGGCGGGCGCCGGTCCCTGTCCCAGCCGCCAGGCGAGAAACTCGGCGAAAACGTTTTCCGGCTCGCCGATCAGCAGGTAGTCCAACGAGGTGCGCGTAAGGATCTCCTGCGGATACAGCGTGGCGTAGTAGCCGAAAATTCCCACCGGCAAATGCGGGTGCGCGGCTTTAAGGCGGTTGAGGAAATGCAGGTCGTCGCCGATCATCTCCTGCGCGCCCAAAGCCAGCAGCAGATCGGCGCGGCCGGCGCGCGCGATTGCCTCGTCCTCGCTCAGGCGCAGGGCGATCGCGTCGACCACCTCCGGCTCGACGCCCGCGAAGCGTCGCGCCACCGCCGCCAGCGACAGCAGTTCCAGCGGCGGATACAAAAACTCGTTGACGTAATACGAACAGTTGAAGCGCCGTTGAATCGGCTCCGGATACGGCGGGTTGAGCAGCAGCAGTTTCATGCCGCGCTCCGTGGATACGTCACGCGAATTGGCTGACGGCATTGCGCCAACGGCGATCCTCCCCATGCCTGGTTTGCCGCGCTCGGTCTGCCCCGAATTTTGTGGGCGCGGCGCCTATTTCAGCAACTGCCGGGCGTTGCGGAACATGCGCAAAAATTCGCTGAAGGTGCGCACGCTGAATATATACCGCAAAATCTTGCCCGGCCGCATGTAAAACGTCCGGTAGGCGTTTTGCCAGATGCGCCCGACCTGCGCTTGCTCAATGTGCTCGTCCCACGTTTTGGGCACGAAATCGTCGCGCGGATCGCGCACGTACTCTTCCCAGTCTTGCCAGGACAGAATGCCCTTTTGCACGCCGTCCTCGAAAATCGCCGTGCCGGGAATCGGCTCGAACACGTTGATCTGCACCATGTACGGATCCAGCGCGATCACCTCGCCCATCATCCGTTGGATGTCCGCTTCCGTTTTTTCGAAGGGCAACACAATCATCAGGTTGAGGATGATGCGGATGCCCGCGCGCTTAGTCGCCGCAATCGCCCGCCGCGCCTGCTCCATCGTGATGCCCTTGCGCAGGTACGCCAGGCCCTCGTCGCTGGTCGTTTCCAGGCCGAAGTGCAGTTGAAAACAGCCGGACTGTTTGGCTTCGCGCAGCAAGTCGTCGTCGAGCAGATCCATGCGCGCGCGAAAGGACCACGGTCGCCGGAAGCGCGCCGTTTCGCGGCACAACTCGATGAAGCGCTCGGCGGCGATGTTCAGCGTTTCGTCGTAAAAGAAAATTTCCGTGTCGCGATCCGGCCGGCACGCTTCGATCTCGTCCATCACGTTGCCGATCGAGCGGTAATGGACTTTCTTGAACGGCACGTCGCAGAACGTGCAGGAAAACGGACAGCCGCGCGAGGTGATGATCGACAGACTCTTGGGCATGATGCCCACCGAGCTGCTGTGCACGATGCCGCCCATGAGATCGCGTGCGGGAAACGGCAGCCGGTCCAGGTCGGTGATGCGCTGCACCGGCAACGCGTCGTCGCCCGGATAATTCTCCCGCGTGATCACGCCCGGCGGCAGGGGTGCGTCCGCGGCCAGCGCGTCGGCCAGATCGGCCAGCACGTCTTCGCCTTCGCCCAGGACGATCGAATCGATCATCGGCTTTTCGATGGTCAGACGCGGAAACACCTTCACGTGCGGACCGCCGACGCAGACGTGAATTTGCGGATCGATCCGCTTGACCGTCGCGGCGATTTTCACCGTTTCGCCGAAGCCCACCGTGAACGCGGTAATGCCGGCCAGGTGCGGTCGGAACTCCTCGGCGATGCGTCCCACCTGCTCGACGGTCAAATGGCGCAGCGACGTGTCGACCACCTTGATGTTGCCGAAGCCGCGCGCGCGCAACGACGACGCCAGATACAGCAATCCCAACGGCGGAAAATGCCCGTAATCCTCACCCAACAGATTGAAATCCGGCGAAAACGAGGCGACATTTTTGCCCGGCGGGAAGATCAGCAGTATGCGGAAATCGTCGCGATGCATAACCAGTCGTCAGGCGCTCCTTTCCCCGGCGAAACTAACACGGCTATTCTTTCGATACAATACAAACGCGGCGTCACGGCGAAAATCCGGCGCACATTGTGGGCGCGGGGGCGTTTTGTTATATAAAATTGATTACAGCCCGAAGGGTGAACCTTTAGCGATTGGTGTGCATATCATGCCGAACTATGTTTTGGGTCTGGACATCAACGATTACAACACGTCCGCCGCGTTGATCGGCGACGACCGCCTGCTGACCGCCGTGCAGGAAGAGCGGCTCAACCGCGATAAACGCACGCGCCGCTTTCCCGTGCAGGCGATGAACTATTGCCTGAACCGGGCCGGCATCGGCCTGCGCGATCTGGCGGCGGTGGCGGTTTCGGTCAATCCGGCGATCTACCTCGAGGCGCTCAATCCGCTGCAGAGCGAGCGGGCGCGATTTCGCGGCGAGTTGCTCTACGCACCGCTCAATTATCTGCTGGGCCAGACGCCCGGGGCCGACGCGCAGGCGTTGCAGGTGCATCTGCGCGACGCGCAACTGGGCGACGTACGCGTGCACTACGTGCCGCACCACGACAGCCATGCGGCCACGGCCTATTACCTGAGCCCCTTCGACGACGCGGCCGTGCTCTCGATCGACGCCTTCGGCGAAAAGGAAACGACGGTCTTCTACCGCGCGCACGGCACGGCCATCGAACGCCTGCGCCATGTCGAGTTTCCGCACAGCGTCGGCAGCTTCTACGCGGCGCTGACCGAATTTCTCGGCCTCGTGCCCGACCGCCACGAGTGGAAGCTGATGGCCGCCGCCGCGCACGGCGATCCCGACGTTTATTACGCGCCGATGAAATCGCTCATCCACCGCACCGGCCCGGCCGCCTTCGAGGTCGACCTGACGTACTTTAATTACTATCAATTCCATCGCCCGGGCCGCTTCTCATCGCGCCTGTGCGAGCTGCTCGGCGAGCCCTACGCGGCCGACGCCGCGCCCGATCCGCGCTATTTCGACATCGCCGCCGCGACGCAGAAGGTGACCGAAGAACTCGTCTTCGCACTGCTTGACGATCTGGCGCAACTCGTGCCGAGCAAGAACCTGTGCCTGTGCGGCGGCGTAGCGATGAACTGCGTACTCAACGGCAAGGTTCCCGCGCACACGCTGTTTAAAAATGTGTTCGTACCGCCGATGCCCGACGACAGCGGCAGTTGCATCGGCGCGGCCTGGCACGTCGCCATCCGCGAACTGGGCGGCCCGCGCCCCGCGCCGATGGTGCACAACTACCTCGGCCCCGCCTTCACCGACGAACAGATCGAAGCCGAGTTGCGCCGCGATAAAATCCGCTACACGCGGCCCGACGACATTGCGCAAACCGCCGCGCAAAAAATCGTCGACGGACGCATCGTCGGTTGGTTTCAGGGCGGCGTGGAATTCGGCGACCGCGCGCTGGGCAATCGGTCGATCCTGGCCGATCCGCGCGATCCGGCTTCGCCCGTGCGCATCAACGAGACGATCAAGAACCGTCGCCCCTATCAGCCCTTTGCGCCGTCGGTGCTGGCCGAACGGGCGGGCGAGTTTTTCGATACGAACATGCCGTCGCCGTTCATGGAAAAGACGTTCTACGTGCAGCCGGCGCAGGCCGAGAAAATTCCGGCCGTGCTCGGCCCCGACGGATCGGCGCGCGTGCAGACGGTGACCGGCGAGCAAAACGCTCTCTACCACCGGTTGATTGCCGCCTTCGCCGATCTGACCGGCGTGCCGTTGGTGCTCAACACCAGCTTCAATCTGCGCGGCGAGGCGATCGTCTGCACCCCGCGCGACGCCCTGCGCACGTTTTATTCCAGCGGGCTTGACGCACTGTGCCTCGGCCCCTTTCTGATCGAAAAATAGCGGAGCACACCATGGACGAAACAACGATCATTCATCTGCACGTAGAACTGGGCGAGGACGCGACCCTGGGCCGTTTCGTCGAAATCGGCGTGCCGCCCGGCATCGATTGGGGCGAAGACACGACGACCGTTATCGGCGTCGGCGCGACGATCCGCTCGCACACGGTAATCTACGCGGGCAACCGCATCGGCGACGGCTTCCAGACCGGCCACCACGCGTTGGTGCGCGAACACAACACGATCGGCGACAACGTTTCGATCGGCAGCGGCAGCGTGGTCGAGCATCATGTGACCATCGGCGACGGCGTGCGCATTCACTCGCAGGCCTTCGTACCCGAATACAGCGTGCTCGAGGACGGTTGCTGGCTCGGCCCGAACGTGGTGTTCACCAACGACCGTTATCCCAATTCGCCGCGCTCCAAAGCGAATCTGATCGGCCCGCACATCGGCAAGCGCGCCCGCATCGGCGCCAACTCGACGATCCTGCCGGGCGTGCGTATCGGCGAAAACGCGTTGGTCGGCGCCGGTTCGGTCGTGACCAAAGACGTGCCGGCGGGCAAGGTTGTGACGGGCAATCCCGCGCGCGTCATCGGCGAGGTGGCCGACTTGCGGCGCGCCGAACATCCCGACGAGCTCGTGTACGAATGATCTTCCATCCGACAAAAATCGACGCGTGCGCGGCGGTCGCCGATGAGTGAATCGCCGTCGCTGACGATCGTTCTCAACGCGCGCAACAAGCAGGCGACGCTGGCCGACGCGGTGCAACAGCTCGTTTCGATCGCGTCGCATCATTTTCCGACCTGGGAAATTTTGCTGTACGACAACGGCAGTTCCGATGCGACCGGCGCAATTGCCGACGAGTTAGCCGCCGCCGACGGGCGCATTGCGGTCGTTCATTTGCGCCGTCGCCGAAAGCTCGGCAATGTGTTTTTCGCCGGATTGAAGCGCGCGCAAATGAATCGTTTTCTGTTTCTTGGCCGTCCGCAGGAGGTGTCGCCCAAGGGGCTTGACGCGCTGCTTTCGCACGGCGAACGCGCCGAGATCGTCATGCTCGTGCGCACCGATCCGCGCGGCCCCGATCCGCAGGATGATAAATTTCTCAAAACCATCAACCGACTGCTCCGCCTGAATCTGCGTTCGCTCGATTACACGATGCTGCTGCGCACGGCGACGGCGAACTCGGTGAAGGTCGAGCCGCGCAACGCGATTTTCCAGACCGAGCTGCTGGTGAAACTTTTGCGCCGGGGGCATTCGTGCGTCGAGGTGAAAATTGCTGAGCGCCTTGGCGGCCGGCGCGCGAAATCGATCAAGCTGCCTTCCTTTTTCGGCAAGACGCGCTTTTTGTGGAGCGCCTTCTGGACGATGCGACGGCACAACGCCGAATAAACTTATTTTGATTGATATGCGCCGAGCTTGCCAGCGTTCAGCGACGCGGCGAGTCGCGGCGGACGGACGATCGTCTGCAAAAACGCCCAGGTCAGACGCAATGTTTCGCGCCAACCCGTGCGCGTCAGGTTGTGGCTCAGCCGCGCCGGTTGCAGATACGCCCAGAGCGTGCCCCACCTTTGCGCGCGGATCAAAAAACGCGGCGTCAGGTCGTTGACTTCCATCAGTGCGTTGCCGTAACGACCCAGGCGTTCGTACGACGCGTCCAGCAGGCGCAGGCCGCCTTCGCCCGCCACGGCCATCGCGCGCAGCCGTGTGCCGGGGTAGGGGATGGCGATGCTGATGTACGGTTGGTCCAGTTCGCGCAGCCCCGCCGCCAGGCGCAACGTGCGCCGCACCGTCGCGCGCGTTTCGTGCGCCGTGCCCAGGATGAACGTGCCGCGCGTTTCCAGCCCCGCGCGCTTGGCCGCGGCGAAGGCGTCGCGCACCACGCGCAGGTCGGTCTGCTTGCCCAGGCGACGCAGAATTTCCGGGTCGCCGCTCTCCACGCCGAAGTTGAGGCGCACGCAACCGGCGCGGCGCATGGCGCGCAGCAGTTCGTCGTCCACCGCGTCCGCGCGCGTGTCGCCCTCCCATGAAAACGCGGGCGTCAGCGCGCGGCAGCGCTCGCACAGCTCATTGATGATCTTCCGGTCGCCGGTGAGAAAATCGTCGACGAACACGAAATGCCGCGCGGGTGTTTCGGCGAGACGTTGGCGCATTTCCTCGATGATGTTTGCGGCCCGGCGACGTTGCACTCCGCGCCGACGCGGATCGCGGAAGCAGAATTGGCAGTGGTACGGACAGCCGCGCGAGGCGATGATCGGTACGGCGATGCGCACCCCGTCGCCGGGCACCGACCAGCGATAGCGTCGCCATTCGATGCCGGGAAACGCGGGCAACGGCAGTGCGTCGAGTTCCACCGGCGGCTGATGAGTTTCGTTGACGATCGACTGTCCAGCGCGTCGCACGACAGCGCCGGGAATGTCCGCCGGATCCTCGTTGCCGCTCAGCGCCTGCAACAACGCGGGGAACGTCTGTTCCGCATCGCCCAGCAAGCCGTAAGCGTACGGCGAATCGGCGCACAGAGCGTCCGCGCCCACCGCGCTGATATGCGGCCCGCCGAGAATCAACGGCGCGCTCGACCGTCGCGCGATCGCCCGCGCCAGGCGCGTCGCTTCGACGATCACCGGCGATGTCGCGCTCACGCCGGTCGCTGCGGGCGAAAATTCGTCCAGCGCCGTCAGCAGCTTGTTTTCGTCGCGATGGGAGACTTCGACGTCGAAGATTTTCGTTTCATGCCCGGCGGCCGCCAACGCGCCGGCGAGGTAGGCCAACCCCAGTGGCGCAGTGGTGTTGATCTCCCGCGACAAGGCGCGGAAGTTGCCGTAAAGCCGGCCCCAGGCCGGGGCGATCAGGGCGATGCGCACGGATCTACCTTTCGTTGAGCGATGCCGCGACTATAGTACAACGTGCGGGCCGGACGGCAAAAGGCGTCGCGATCATTCGGCCGGAAACGAAATCTCCTGCCGCAGAATCTGTGTCGGCCCGAGTTGGCCGAGCACCCAGATCGTGTCGGGGCCGTCCACCGGCGAGGTGTAGTTGTAGACGATAAAGCGGTCGGCGTCCGCCTCGATCAATCCCGGGAAGCACGTGTCGCCGCGCGACGGCAGATCGAGCACGTATTCGACGGTAAGCGTTTGCGGGTCCACGCGCCACAGCGACGTGCGCTTGGGGTGAATCCAATAATCCAGTTCGTACAACAAATGCTGCAGCGTCGTATCCAGATCGTCGAAGCCCAGGTCGTAATCGCCCGAATCGTTGAGGTTGCGCCGGCCGATGAGGTATACCTCGTCGCTGTGGCGGAACATCAGCGGCGAATCGTATTTGCGCGTGTCGTTCACGCATTGCCAATCGCTGAGCGATTCGGCTTCGGCGCGGCAGATTTTCGAACCCCAGCCGGATTCGTCGCCCATCTCGTTGCGGCACACGGCGATCAGCGTGCCGTCGTCGAGAAACACGAAGTCGGTCTCCGAACAACCGCCCTCCAGCACGACCGGCTGATCGAGCACCACCGGCTCCCAGGTCGCGCCGTCGGAGGTGGTCAGCCAATGCACCTGCATCGGTTCGGGATCGACGTCGTAAATGCCTTCGCCGCCGACGTAGGCCAGCATGTAGGGCGTGCCGTCGACGGTTTTGGTCCGCCAGGCGATAAAGCCTTCCTCGTAAAACTCCGCCGGCTCGGTCCACTCGCCCGGTGCGGTGCGCTCGCTGAACATCATCACGCCCGGCTCGAAGTTGAGCGGGTTGGTGCCCAGCACGGCGAAATACAAAAAGAGCCGGCCGTTCCACGACAGCAGGCGCGGCTCGCGCAGATCCTTTTCCAAATGGAACGTCGCCTCGAACTCCCAATTGATTTCGTCGATCGAACTCACCACGTACAACGTGGCGCGGCGGCTGGCGAAGTGCGACGGCGCGGTGCGGAAGGCGAGGAAGACCCGGCCGTCGTGAGCGACGACATCCAGGTTGTTGTTCGCGTTTTGCAACTCGACGCCGGCGGGCAGGCCGTCGGATGGCACGACGATCGCCGGTTCACTCAGCGTCGGCGGCGCGGGCGAGGCGTCGTCATCGTCGCCGGTGTCGTCATCGTCATCGTCGTCGGCGGGCGAAGCGTCTTCGTCGCAGTTGCAATCGTCATCGTCATTGTCGTCGCAAGCGAAAGCGAACAGCAAGCAAATCGTCGCTACGAAAAGCCACAACAGCGAAATTCGTTTCATGGACAGTTCCCTTCCTTCTCGGACCTCACAACCCGCATTCGCTCCGCCACTGCGCCAACGGCGGAACGATGCCGCGACAATCCAGGTCGGTGTACAACAGCTTTTCCAGCAGGCAGCGCTCGCCGGGCGACGCTTCCGCTCCCGGCGCGATCCGTTCGAGCATGACGACGTTGTTCGAATATATTTCGCGCAGGCGATATTCGGCAAGCAATCGCGCCAACAACGGTTCCAGGTAATCCTTCGGGCGCGCGCCGTTGGTCGTGCATTTGTCGAAGTAAACATAGAGCACCAGCGCCGGCGGACGCTGCGCGAACTCGGCGAGCACCTCGGGCAACACGTGTGCGGGAATGATCCAGGGCAGGAAAAATCCGTGCCGTCCCGGGTGCGCGCGATCGGCCTGGTAGTAATACAGCGAATTGAAGGGGAAGACGAAAATCGTTTCATCGGGCGTCGAGAGCGTTTGGATATCGCGCACGATCGCCGCATCGGCCGGATGCGGCGGCGCGAAAAATTGATCTCTGATTTGCTGCCCCGGCGCAGCGATGGCCGCGACCGCCGTTAAGGCGAGCAAGCCGGCCAGGGCGATCCACCGCAAGGCGTTGTACGCCGGTTGCAGGTGCGTCAGCGCCAGGGCCGTGCCCAGGCAACTCAGCGCCAGCAGCGGTGCGAAGTGATAGGGGAACAGCGCCGGGAACATTGTCGCCAACACCGCCGCGAGCATCAGTCCCAGCAGCCATTTGTCGGCGCGCGCCAGGCGCGTCAAAGGCAGCGCGACAAAGGAGACTAGCACCATCCACCACACCGGCAATTCGAGGAAGAACTCCAAGCGATTGGGCCAGTAGGTGTAAAATTTCGTGTCGTACTCCAGCAACGGAAACAGATAGCCACGCAGGAAATCGTCGAGGTAATTCCACGACGCGGCCAGCACGATCAGCCACGGCGCGGCCACGGCGGCAAGGAAAATCGCCGTGCGCTTGCCGGCCGCTTGTTTGTCGGCACGCCAACCGGACAGCGCCAGATACAGCGTCGCTGCCGCGACCATCAACCACGACGTTTGCTTGACCGTCGTCGCGCCGAACAGCGCCAGCCCGGCAAAAACGATCGCCACCGGCGACGGCGGCCGATCGCGCTCGGTCGCCAGCAGGTGCAACGCCAACATCAACAGCGGCGTGATCGGGGCTTCGGCTTGATAGATGAATCCCAGGAAAAATAGGTGCGTGATCGCGTAACCGGCGGCGGCCAGCAGACCGGTCAGCGGTTTTTGCCGGCGGACGCCGAAAGCGAAAAGCAGCAGCAGCGTCAGCATCGTGCCGCCGGCGGAGGCGTAACGCAGCACGATCAGCCGGTCGCCGAAAATGGCAAACAACCCGGCCACCAGCCAATACAGCCCCGGACCCTTTTCGTTGAAGACGTCGCGGTACATCAGTCCGCCGCGATGGATGATGCGCGCGTCCATCGCCATGTCGCCTTCGTCGACGTAGGGCGCCAGTCGGGCCAGGTGCGCGTGCGCCGTCAGCGTGACGGCGAGCACGGCGAGAAAACCGAGCATAATGAATACCTGCGCCGCGTGCGGAGGGATTCGCTTCATCGCCGTCATTTGTCCGCCGGCGGCGTGAACCGCCAGATGGAGCCGTTTTCGCCGTCGGCGACGTACAGGCTGCCGTTGCGATCCAGCGTCAGGCCCAGCACCTGGCCGAAGCCGTCGGCGAGCGCTTCGGCGACGCCGTTGGTGTAGGGCGGCCGGGCCAGCAAAACCTTGTCGCGCAAGGCGATGAACACGCGGCCGTCGGGCGCGACGGTGAAATCGTTGATCGCCGCGCGATCGACGTGCGTTTTATCGGCGAACACTGTGCGGCAACGCCAGCCGATGTTGCGCTCGCGGGTGAGCATGAGAATCGTGTCGCTCCACGGTACGCCGGCGTACACATGTTGATTGTGCTGCGTGATGCCGACGAACAGACTGCCGTTGTCCAGCGCCGCCAGTCCGTTGGGGAAGCGCAACAACGGCACGCGGGCCGCATCGACCAGCAACGAGAGTTGATTGTCGGCGGACAGCTCCAGAATCTCGCCGCGTTCTTGCAGGTTGGTGATCCATGTGGCGCCGTTGCGCGCGACGACCGCGGACGCGGGCCGGAAGGACGCCCAGGCGTCTTTATCGAGCACCGGCCACACGTCGGCCGGCTCGCGCGGGGAAATGCGCAGCAGGCCGAAGCGGCTTTCGAAACCGGGCGCGTTGATGCAAAACAACAGTTCGTCGTTGTTTGGGTCGATCGACATCTTCGCGCCGAAATGATTGTAGGTGATCGTCTCGGTCAGCAGGCGTATGGTCTTTTCGCGCGCGTCGATGCGCAGCAGGCGGCCCGATTCGCCGTCGTTGACCAGAATTTCCACGCGGCCGGTGGTCAGGTTCTTCGCCCAGGCGAGGTTTTGCGCAATCGAAATGCCGTTGCCGCGCAGCAGGCGGTAGTCGGTCTGTGCGTCGGGCTGCGCCAGCGGAATGCGGTACAGATCGCCTCCGCGCCGGCTGACGCCGTACAAATACGCTTGTCCATTCGCCTGTCCCACGGCGATGCCCTGTAGGCCCGACTGCGGTGTGGCGTAAAACGTTTCCAGCGTCGGGATCTTCTGCTGCGGATCGAGGCGTAAAATTTCGCCCTTGGCGCTCCAATCGCCGACGGACAGATAAAGGCGACCGTCGGGCGCGAAGGTCAGGCCGTTCCACGAAACATCGTAAGCCAGCGTCAGGGGCAAGGCGGTCGATTTGCCGTCAGTCGGATCAATGCGCAACAAGCGCTTGCCGGACACCGCGTACAACTCGCCGCTTGCCGGATGCCGCGCGAGTCCCTTGAGATCCTCCGCCAGTTCCGCGATGACCGTCAGCGCCTGCGTGTCCGGGTCGAGGCGGAAAATCTCGACGCGCGCCGTTTCGCTCGACGGTGGATGATTCACGCCCACCAGCAGCGAATGATCGGGGCCCGCCGCGAGCACGCTTTCGAACGGGCTGAACAGTTTGTCGTTTTTAAAATGGTCGTAAACGTAGTCGCCGCGTCGGTCGACCGTGATTTTGCACAGTGCGCCTTCGGTGAAGTTGTAGCCCCACAGCGCGCCCCGATCGTCGACGGTCAACGAATACAACCGCCGCTTTTCGACCAGCGGTGTTTGCGGATCGTCGATGACGTTCTGCGCGCGCCATTGCCCGTCGCGCTCGACGATCCGGCTGAGCGTGTCCCACGACTCGGCAACGTAGACGGCGCCGTCATTGGCGATCGCCACGTCGGTCGGCGTGGTCAACTCGTTGCCCGCCAACCACGGTTGAACGCGCCAGCCGGGCAAATGCGTTTGCGGTTGACCGAATGGCGCCGGCGTCGCCGTGGCTTGGATTGGAGCGGGCGATTTTTCCCGCGCGCAATCGCAGCCGCCGCCGACCAGCGCCGCCGCCAGCCAACAAGCGAGAAAAATAAGTCGATAGCCGAGCTTGTATCCCATCGGGAATGATTTGACCCCAAACCGGGCGAAAAATCAAAGTCCGGTCCTTGGCGCAGGTGAAATCGGCTTTATTTAATGATAGAACATTCTTCACGCAGGAAGTTGAAATAGCTGTGATGGAGGCGAACATGGCGAACGGTGCTCGGCATGGTGCTCTCTGGTTGTTGTGCGTGTTGCTGTTGTTGTTGTCGGTTTCGTGCGGCGGCGATGACGATGACGACGATGCCGCCGACGCGGCGGACGACGATATGATCGCCGACGACGACACTTCCGACAGCGACGATGACGACGATACGCCTTTCGACGACGACGATGACGACGATACTTCTCCCCCGTCGGACGACGATACCGACGATCAGCTCGATCCGCCCGCCCAGCGCGGCCCCTATGACGTCGGCGTCACCACGCTGTGCTTCACCGACGAGAGCCGCTGGGAACTGTGGGGCCTACGCGACCGCTTCCTGCCACTGGAAATCTGGTATCCCTCGACGGGAGAGGGCGGTCAAATCAACTCCCTCGAAGACATGATCGGCCCCATCCCTTTCTGGGGCGAATGGGTTTTCGAATTGCTTTACGGCGACGCCTTCGCCGACCTGCTGGCCTATGAAACCACCGCGTTGCGCGATGCGGAAATTCTCGTCGGCGACACGCCGTACCCCGTGGTCTTTTTCAGCCACGGCCTGAACGCGATCCGCTTCCAGAATTTCACCACCTGCGAGCACCTGGCCAGCCACGGCTTCATCGTGGTTGCGCCGGACCATTACGGCAACGCGATCTTCACCAACGATCCGGAAGGCGGCGCGCTGGTTCTCGCCGATCCGCTGACGATCGTGGATTCGTACTTCGATCGCGTGGAGGATGTCGAGTTCATCTACCGTCGCCTCGAAGAGCTCAATGCCGAGCAGGGCGGACCGTGGGAAAATTTGATGAACCTCGACGCCTTCGGCATTACCGGTCACAGCTATGGCGGCATGACCACCCTGCAGTCCGGAGCGGCGTTCGATTTCGTCGACGCGATCGCGCCGCTCAACCCGGCGTGGGTCGGCATCTTTCCGCGGGAATTCACCAAGCCGTTCTTTTTGCTGCAAGGGCAGATCGACAACATCGTCGGCCTGTTCAACGATCCGGTGCGCGAACTGTGGAACGAAGCCGAATCGTCCGACAAGGTGTTCGTCGATCTGATCAAGGGTGGGCACTACAGCGCGACCGACGCCTGTTTGCTGCTGCCGCCGGGATTGTTTCCCGACAGCATCACCGGTTGCGGCGGCACCCAGTTCATCACCAGCGACGCGGCCAACGAGATTCTCAACGGCTATCTGACGTCCTTTTTCAAGTCGTCGCTGCTGGGCGATGAACGATACGACGAATATCTGTCGACCAATCAGTATCCGGCCGACATCGAGCTGACGTCGTCCTGGGCGCAATGAAAACGGTCATCGCCCGGCAACCCATAAATAAAAGGTATGCATCGTCGTGATGCAGGATGTAACAACCAGGACCGGCATCGATGCGAGATCGGCTCTGCAATTCGCATGGACCTGGCTGTTGCGCGTGCTGCTTTTCGTCGGACCGGTCTTTCCTTTTCTGCTGATCTTCTATTTCATTTTACCGGGATCATTCGGTTACGTTTATGTCGTCTTGCTGACCGTTTGGTTTCTGGTCGAGTTACCCCTGGCGGCTGTCCGCGGGCCGCAATCGCGGACGATTCCGGTCGTGCATGTGCTGCAGGCGGCGTTTTGCTGGATGCCCGTTTTCTACTTTCTGATTTTTTGGTCGATACTTTTTCCCGGTCTGCGCCTGTTCTTGTCGGTCTGGATTGTCGCGCTGTTCGTTCTGACCGTCAGACCGCCGGGAAAAAATCTCAATTTCCGGCCGGAGCGCCTGGTTCTGATCGTCGGCATGCTGGTGCTGGCGGGGATTCTCGTTTATCTGCGAGTATCCCTTTCCCTGCTATTGTCGTATCTTGTGGGTTTGGAGTTGTTGCGCCGGATTGTTTATCGACTGAAAAGGGAGCGGCGGTTGTCGATGCCGGCCTGGATGCCGATGGTGTTCATCGCCGCCTATGCCATGATGATGGTGGCGGGTTTGCATGCCTATTGTTTTGATCAACGCAATGAAGCGGCAAAAATCATCGAGCAAAAAGGAGTGTTTCGCATCGATCCGGATTTGTACGATCCGGAGCGCCTGCGCGACCAAGTCGTTTTGAACAGACGCCCCAATATTCTGGAAGTGTTTTTCCCCAGCCAGGATTTTATCGCCTTTCTGCCGTATGGCGACAACCTTCTGCTGGTGCCGCAACACGAATTGCGCATTCTGCGCTTGCATAAGCGCGAAGGCCTTTTCGTTTTGCCCACCGAAAACGTCGCTGCCGACAATCTGATCGTCGATGCCGCCGCCGGTTGTTATTTTTTCGTAGCGGGAAACACCTTGTACCGCGGGTTTGTCGACAATGACGTGATGGAGGAACTCCACGTTTTCAACGAAGTGAACTTGAAATCGACCATCCCCAGTTTTTTGCGCGGCTGGCCGGAAGACAATGTGCAGCGACTCCTGGTGCAGTACGGCAACGACGCGGGCTTCATGGTTTATGACCTGACCCGGCGCAAAGCGCAGCGATTCGATCTGGGCTTGGTTGTCTATGACAGCATTTTTCATCCGGCCGGCGATAAATTCATCGTGGTGTTAAATAACCGTCACATGGCTTCTATGCGGCTTGTTCTCCTGGCAATGGATGGGACCTTGCTTGCCGACGAGCAAGTCTCGGGGAATGGGTTCGTCTTTCT
>CALBTQ010000734.1 GCA_937967875.1 uncultured Pseudomonadota bacterium | reverse complement strand
CGCGAAGAGAAGATCGAAGACGCGATGCTCATCCACGACCTGCTCAAGGAAGAGATGGGCAAGATCCTCGCGCCGATCGCCAAACCGCTGAATGTCGTCGACGGCAAGCCCTACGTGATCATGGTCGTCGGCGTCAACGGCGTGGGCAAAACCACGACCATCGGCAAGATCGCCAGCAAGCTCACCCACGAAGGCAAATCGGTGATCATGGGCGCGGCCGACACCTTCCGCGCCGCCGCCGACGAACAGTTGACTATCTGGGCCGAACGCGTGGGCGCCGAAATCATCCGCCAGAAAAGCGGCGCCGATCCGTCCGCCGTCGCCTACGATGCGGTGCAGGCCGCGGTCAATCGCGCCGTCGATGTGGTGATCGTCGACACCGCCGGCCGCCTGCACACCAAGCACAATCTCATGGAAGAGCTTAAGAAGATCCAACGCGTTATGCACAAGGTCCACCCCGGCTCGCCCCACGAGGTGTTGCTGGTGCTCGACGCCAACACCGGCCAGAACGGCATCGCGCAGGCCAAGTCGTTCAACGAGGCGCTGGGTTTGACCGGCATCATCCTCACCAAGCTCGACGGCACCGCCAAGGGCGGCTGCATCGTGGGCATCAGCGACGAATTGCAGGTGCCCATCCGCTTCATCGGCATCGGCGAACAGATCGACGACCTGCGTCCCTTCGTCGCGCAGGACTTCGTCAACGCCCTGTTCGATCGGGAAGGCTGAGCTGTGGCCGCGCTGGGCAAGCACTACCAGAAGGGCGGCGACCCGTTGCGCGGCGCGGCGCTTTTGGCCCTCTCGCTGGAACAAAAAGGGCTGACCGACGATTCCTCGCGCACTCTGCTGCGCGGCATCCTCGACGACCTGGGCGTCAAGGAAAAGGAGGTCCGCCGCTACCTGCAAAAGCACCGCGACGAACTGCTCGCCGTCCTCGCCCGCCAAGAACAGGATTAAGGCGGAAGGAGCCTTAGTTAAACTGTCACTTGTAACTAATCATTTATAACTAGCTATGCTTGTATTGGTTCAAATACTGACGGGTGCCGCTACCGCACCATTCGGTCCAGCAAAATATCTTCCAGATTGCGGCGGGAGTCGAACACGGCTAAAACGATCACCGTTTGCGCTTCGACGCGATAGACCAAGCGATAGGGCTTGATCACGATTTCCCGCCAGGAACGCAAACCCAACCGGGCCAACTCCGGCACGACCCGTCCGCGCAACGGATTATGCTCCAACGCGGCGGTGCGTTCGCGCATTTTATCGACGATCAGCCGCGCCGAGGCGGGAGAATCGTAGGCGACATACAGGGCGATATCCGCCAGATCGCGGGCGGCGATCTCGGTCCATAGCACCCGGTACTTGCGTTTACTCATCGCCGGCAGCTCGGTCGATCGCTTTGAGCGCGTCGGCGAACGCCTTGTCCTGGGAAACCAGGCGTCCGGTAGCCGCTTCCGCTTCGCCCTGCGAAATCATCTTCATCAACACCACCGCGTCGCGCCACCGCGAATAGGTTTCCACGTCCATGACCACGACCTTGGCTTCGCCGTTTTGCGTGATCACCATGGTCCGCCCGCTTTGCGCCACGTCCCGCACCACTTCGGCTGTGTTGGTCTTCAAATAGGTGATCGGCTTGACGTCGTTTTTCAGGTTCATTTTATCGCTCCCGCGTTGGATGTTGCGCAGGACTTAATATAGCACCTAATTAAGTACATCTCAAGATGGTGTAAGATATTGCCAATGCGGAATGGCGAATGCGGAGTGCCGAATGGCGAATTTCGAATGCGGAATTTTGAATTAATTGGATTTGGCGGTTTTGGCGGAGGTAATGGTTATTTTTAATATTTCCTCAGCCTCCTGTCTTAGATCATGCAAACGGTTTGCGGGAACAATCCCGCTCTCGACGAGCAGTTCCATCCAGAAAAGAGATTCATCGCATTCTTCCTCGACAATGCCCAATTTGGCAATGAAATCCTTTTTCGATTTTGCACGACAGACTGCGCGATAATTTGCCGCCATCGATGTGCCGCTTCGTAAAAATTGACGCCCGATGATGTTGGCCGTTTGGACCGAAGGTCATGTTTCCGTCAATCGAATGATTCTCAACGCAAAGGCTTTCGTCCTATCCTTCAGGTCATTCATTTGATTGTCCTATTCAAAGTTCCAAATTCGGCATTCCGCATTCGAAATTCGGCATTCGAAATTCGTCAGGCGTTTTCGTAGGCGGCGATCAGCGTTCTGGCTTGGGCGAGCAGGCCGCGGACCATCATGTCGAACAGCTCGATGTCCTCGGTGGGGCCCATCGCGCCGGTGGTGGCCATGTCCTGCAGGCCGCTGAGAATCTTCCAGTGCGTTTGCAGGCTTTTGCGGAGGGTGCCGGCTTCTTTGATTTCCGGGTTGGGCGTCCAGGCAAATTCGTCCAGCAGCACATCCAGCGCGGCGAGGGTGTATTCGATGCGCGTTTCCATGTCGCCGTGTTCGTTGAGCCATTCGATGAAATCGCTCAATTCGCAGCAGGGCAGGCCCGCTTGCGCCGCCAGCGCGAGCAGTTGCAGCGACAATTGACGCACGCTGGCCACGGTGTATTCGTCGGGCGGCATGCGATACAGGAACTGGCGCAGTTCGTCCATCAACCGGGGCAGTTCGTTGTCCGGCGAGCCGTTGTGACCACCGGTCAGCGGATGTCCCGCGTAGTGCGACAGGTGTTCCTCGATGTACTTTGCCGCCGCCCACACGCCGCTGGGATGGTCGATGATCTCCTGCAATTGCATGTGCGTTTCCGCCCGCTTGGGTTGATGGTTCGTCGGTTGCCCACCTTACACGCGCCGGACCGCCGGTGCAAGTTGAGCCGCTTTTCACCGGTCGGATGACGCCGTTATTTCTTCGTGCCCAGATCGCCCAGCGCGCCTTGCAGCAGCGCGGTCGCGGCCAGCGCGGCCGTCTCGGCGCGTAGGATGCGCGGACCCAGCGCGACGGGCTGCCAATCGGCGGCGAGCAGCGCGGCCAACTCCTCGTCGGTCAGGCCGCCTTCGGGTCCGGTGAGCAGCGCGGCGCGTTTGGCCGATTGGCGCGCCGGCAAATCCAGCAGTCCACGCTCGGCGGTGGGCGCACTCACCAGGCGCAGCGGACGATCGGCCAAACCGACGGCGGCTTCCGCCGTCGAGGCGGCGTAATGCAGCGCCGGCAGCCGGTTGCGGCCGCATTGCGCCGCCGCGCCGCGCGCCGTGTCGCGCAACCGTTGCAGCTTGCGTTCGATCTCCTCCGCGCGCCACCGCGCCACCGAACGCGCCGCCGCGAAAATCACCAGTTCGTTCACACCCAGTTCGACGGCCTTCTGCACGATCCACTCGGGCTTGTCGCCCTTGCTCAGCGCGAAGGCCAGCGCGATGTCCGCGGGCGATTCGCGATCGATCTTCTCGATCTCGCCGACGCGCACCTCGACCGTCCGCTTGCCCGGCGCGACGATCATCGCCGGCGCTTCGTTGCCGTGCTCGTCGAAAAGGGTGACGGTTTGTCCGGCGCGCACGCGCAGCACGTGCAGCAGATGGTGGGCGACGTCGTCGGCGATCGTCAGCGGTCCGGGCGCGAGGCGTTCGACCGGATGGCGGCTCATGCGCGGGTCAGCTCCAGCAGCGTCCACTCCTCTTCCATGTCGCGGTCGACCACCCGCAGGCCGTGCGGCTCGAAGGCGGCGGCCACTTCGTTGGCCGAGATGGTCAGAATGCCCGTAATCGCCAGCCGGCCTTCGGGCGCGAGCAGATGCGCCAGCGTTTCCGCCAGCCGCGTCAGCGTCGGCGCGTTGATGTTCGCCGCGACCAGATCGAACTGTCCCTTCAGCGATTCCACCGGCTCGTCGGAAAAACTGCACAACGCGCTCAGGCCGTTGAGTTCCGCGTTCTCGCGCGCCGCCTCGACCGCCACCAGATCGTGGTCGAGCCCCAACGCGCGTTTCGCGCCGCTCACCGCCGCGACCAGCGCCAGGATGCCCGTGCCCGTGCCCACGTCCAGTACGTTGCGGCCGGGATAGGCCAGGCAGTAGCGCTCGATCGCCCGCGAGGCCAGTCGCGTCGTCGCGTGCGTGCCGAAGCCGAAGGCCATTTTCGGTTCGATGATGATCAACTTTTTGCCCGCCGGCGGCGCCGACTTCTCCCATGACGGCTGTACGATGATCGAGTCGGTCACCGGCGTCGGTTTGAAGTACTTCATCCACGAGGTGGACCATTGCGAGTTGCGCTGCACCTTGATGTCGATTTTCGCCTGGTGCGCCGTGGGCTCGAATTCGCTGAGCGCCGAGAGGTACTCGTGCGCCAGTTGCGCGTAGCGTTTGATTTGCGTTTCGTCGTCGCCGTAGGTCACCAGGCGCATGCCCAGGTCGCTGTCCTGTTCCTCCAGGCCGCGCAGACCGGCGTCGAACAAACGGCTGCTCACCGCGTCGGCCAGCGGCAGCGGCACGTCGACGGTCAGAATAAACAGTTCCGGATTGGCCATGAAATCCCCCCTACTTTTCTTCGCCCGGCGCGGGCAGATCGTGCCCCGGCTTGCCGACCGGTTCGCCGCCCCACCAACGATCGCAGCGGTCGGCCATTTCGTTCATGCGCGTTTCGACGAGCCGCCGAATCTCTTCGCATTGCGCCTCGTCGGCGTCCGGCGGCACGAACACCGGATCCCCGTGCAGCAACACGACCTGCGTGAAGGGCACGGGCAGAAAATATCGGTCCCACGATTTAAACACGATTTTCCGTTTTGCGCCAACCATCATCGGGATGATCGGCCGCCCGGTGGCGCGGGCGATGATCACCGAACCCATCTTCAAGGTGCGCGGCGGACCCTTGGGCCCGTCGGCCATCATCCCCGCCTTGTGCCCGCCGCCGTTGACCTTGTCGATCAGCGCGTGCATTGCCGTGCGTCCGCCCCGCGTGGCGCTGCCGCGCACCGAGTAAAAACCCAGCCGCAGCGCCAGCGCGTTGGCGTATTCGCCGTCCTTGCTCTTGCTGATCATCATCGTCACGTGCCGCGCGCCGAAGTCGTAAAAGAAGTAGAACATCCGCTGGTGCCACGTCGGATACACGCAGCCGTCGTACTGTTTCACCGCCGCCAGTTCGCGCTCCTCGTTTTCGCGTGCGACCACGCGGCAGGAGCGGCACCACAGTTTCAGCAGCGCCGCGACCAGCGGCGGGCCGCAACGCAGCAGCAGCCTTTCATGCCATTTGAACGTGTAATGTTTGTTGTCGGACATGGCCTCAATGTAGACCAGCGTCCGCACTGGCGGCAAGCAGTACTTATGCATTATGGTAAGACCAAACAACGCGGAGGAACCGATGGGCCTGTTCGGCGCGATCACCGATTTTCTCGCCCGCCTCTGGGCGGCGTTTATCTTGGCCTTCACCGGCTTTTTCCTGCGCCGCGCGCGATATCGTTCGATCGAAATCAAGCTCGCCGGCTCGTTTCCCGAGCGGTGGATTCCCTCCTCGCCGTTGGAGTACCTGCGCCGTCCGCGCATGACCCACTACGATCTGCTCACGCTGCTGGACCATGTCGCCGTCGACGATAAAATCGATACCGTGTTGCTGAGCATCGGCCCGTCCTCGCTGGGCCTGGCGCGCCTGCAGGAAGTCGCCCGGGCGCTGATGCGCGTAAAGGCGGCGGGCAAGAAACTGGTCGCGCTGATCGAAACCGCCTCGACGCGCGAGATGCTGTTGGCCGCGATCTGCGAGCGCCGCGTGCTCGTGCCCTCGGGGATGATCGCGCTGACCGGCCTGAGCATGGAGATGATGTTTTTCCGCGGTCTGCTCGACAAGGGCGACGTAAAGCCCGACCTGCTGGTCGCCGGTAAATTCAAGAACGCCGGCGAAACCTACACGCGCAAAACCGCCAGCCAGGCGGCGCGCGAAATGACCGACGGGCTGCTCGACGGTCTTTACGAGCAGGTGGTGGTCGATCTGGCCGAGGCGCTGGGCAAGACCAAGGCGCAGGTGAAAAAGCTGATCGACGGCGGACCCTATACGCCGCCGCGCGCCAAAAAAGCCGGGCTGGTCGACACGATCGCCTACCGCGACGAACTGCTCAAGGAATTGCAGTTGGACAAAAATCACGGCATCCCGCTGATCGGCCGCGCCTACCTACGCACGATGCAGCGCCGCGCCAACGCCGCCGCGCGTTTGCGCCGCGCCCCGCAAATCGCCGTCGTGCACGTGCGCGGCACGATCCGCGAAGGGCAGGGCGACATGAGCGGCGGCAACCCCGGCGCGAAGGGCTACGTGAAAATCCTGCGCCGCCTGCGCCGCGACAAGGAGTTCGCCGCGGTCGTCCTGCGCGTGTCCAGCCCCGGCGGCGCGGCAATGGGCAGCGATCTGATCCGTCGCGAGGTGGCGCGCGTGGCCGAGAAAAAGCCGGTAATCGTCAGCATGGGCGACGTCGCCGCGTCCGGCGGCTACATGATCGCCGTGGGCGGCCAGAAGATTCTCTGCGAGCGCGGCACGCTCACCGGCTCGATCGGCGTGATCGCCGGCAAGTTCGACCTGAGCGGCCTGTTCAACAAACTGGGCGTTTCCATCGACCGTCACCGGCGCGGCGCGGCCGCCTCCATCTGGAGCAGCACGGGCCGTTTCTCGAAAGTCGAACGCCAACGCATGGAGGAGATCCTGGCGCACATCTACGGCGAGTTCAAAGAGGCCGTCGCCGCCGGGCGCAAGCTGCCGCTCAAGAAAATCGACGCGCTGGCCGAAGGCCGCGTGTGGACCGGCAGCGAAGCGGTGCAGGCCAAACTGGCCGACGAACTGGGCGGCATCGGCGACGCGGTGCGCCTGGCGGTCGCGGCGGCCGGCGGGGCCAAGGGCGAACCGCCGCGGCTGGTCGAATTTCCGCAGGTGCCCGGTCCGCTCAAAACGCTGCTGTCGCTGGGCACGGCCGCGCAGGCTTCGCCGCTGTCGCTGCTGGATCACGCCACCTTCGAGCGCGCGCGGTTGATCGCCGCCGGGCCCTTCGCCGGTTTGCCCTTCGAGTTGGAAATCCGCTAGAGCCGCGTGCGGCGCTTAGATCGGAAGAGCACACGTCTGAACTCCAGTCACCGAATACGATCT
>CALBTQ010000733.1 GCA_937967875.1 uncultured Pseudomonadota bacterium | reverse complement strand
AGATCGTATTCGGTGACTGGAGTTCAGACGTGTGCTCTTCCGATCTCAGGGCCGGCCCAAGGCCGAGCGGCTCGAACGCGCCAAGGACATGCTCGACAAGGTCGGCCTGAGCGACATGATGAACCGCCGGCCCAACGAACTGTCGGGCGGTCAGCAGCAGCGCGTGGCCGTTGCGCGGGCGATCGTCAGCCGGCCGCAGCTCATTCTGGCCGACGAACCGACCGCGAACCTCGACAGCAAGACCGGCTCGGACCTGATCGACCTGATGCACCAGCTCAACGAGCAAGAGCAGATGACTTTTATCTTCTCGAGCCACGACAAAATGGTGCTCGAACGCAGCCGCCGCCTGCTGGTATTGCGCGACGGCGCGATCATCGAGGACAAACGGCAAAATGGCCCGCAGTAGACTCGTCCTGCCGCTGCTGATTCTCGCGCTCGCCTGGCCGGCGCTCGCCCGCGCGCTGGAACCGTGGGAGGCCGGTCCGCTTTCCTGGCGGCTGTCGGGCTACGTGAAGTCGTTCTCGTCGCTCACCCAGGGCGGCGACCAATACCGCGCCTTCGAACTGACCGACCGCGAATCGTTCTGGGACAACACGACCCGCGCGCGGCTGCGCGGCAAGATGATGTTCGGCGACGTGCTGGCGATCGAGTCGCACTACGAGCTGGTCAACACCTACGGCGACACGAACCGCCTGCGGCACAAGGCCGAGGAGCAATACGGCGCGTCGCCCTTCGGCGAGCAGATCGTCGACGAGCTGTTTCCCGACATCGCACTGCCGCGCTACTTCGATCTGGAGCACGAGATCGTCGACGACGAAAGCGAGCGGCTGGTGCATCGCCTCGATCGTCTGTTCCTGCGCGCCTACCTGGGGCCGTGGGATTTCACCATCGGCCGCGCGACGCTGACCTGGGGGCCGGGGCGGTTCTGGAATCCGACCGATTACTTCGCCGCGTTTTCGCCGACCGAAATCGACAAAGAGGAAAAGCCGGGCATCGACATCGCGCACGCCCGCGTGGCCGTCAACGAGTACGTCACCGCCGAGGCCGCCGCCGCGCCGGTGCGCGAGGGCGCGCATGACATCGACGAGCACGGTTCGGCCGCGGCCGGACGGATGATCGTGCGCGGCCTGCAGGCCGATTGGGGTTTATCGGGCGGCTGGCTATACGATCGTTCGGTGATCGGGCTGGACGCGGACGCGACCGTCGGCGACGCCGGGGTGCGCGCGGCGCTGACGCGCACGACCGTCGAGGGCGTGCCCCACGAGGCCTTCTACCGGGCGATGGTCAACGCCGACTACGCCTTCGCCTACAACTGGAATCCCTACCTGCTGGTCGAGTATCACTACAACGGTTTGGGCGAGAGCGACCCGGACGATTACCTCGCGCTCGCCGAAAAGCCGGAGTTCGTCAACGCCTATCGACGGGGGGAAATCAGCAACCTCGGGCAACAGTATGTGGGCGCGCTGTTCATGCTGCAGCCGCACGCGCTGGTGACGGTGACCGACACGGCGATCGTCAATCTGCTGGACGCGAGCGTCTTCAACGGCCTGGTCGTTTCCTGGTCGGCGCTGGAGAGCCTCGACGTGCAACTGGGCGCGCAGCACACGCTCGGCGGCGTGCCCAGCGAGTTCGGCGGGTTGGAAAATCCGCTCACCGGCGAGGACATCATGACGCCCGACGTCTATTACGCTTACCTGAAATTCTACTATTGAGCGTTACGGTTGCGGCGCGATCGGCGGGGCCGACGGCGGCGGCGCGCTGCTGTCCCATTTGACCGTCACCCAGCGTTCGCCACGCAGTTCCCAGTCGATGCGGCCTTTCCAGGTGCTGGTCTTGTTCTGCTTTTCGATCATCAACTCGATGAACACCGAACCTTCGCGCCGAGATCGGAAGAGCGTCGTGTAGGGAAAGAGTGTAGATCTCGGTG
>CALBTQ010000732.1 GCA_937967875.1 uncultured Pseudomonadota bacterium | reverse complement strand
CCACCGAGATCTACACTCTTTCCCTACACGACGCTCTTCCGATCTTTCCTTTTCGAAGCCGAAGGCGAAGCACAAATTGACGCCGGCGAAGTTGCGCTCGCGCACGCGCAGTTCGATCTTCTCCACGCCCTCGGTTTCGTGCGCCCACTCCAGCGCCTGACTCAGCAATTCCTTGCCGATGCCCTGCCGGCGGTATTGCGGATCGATGACCAGGCTCATGTAGCGGATGTGCTGCAGCGCGCGCAGCTCGTGGCATTCCAGCGAACACATACCGACGATTTTCTCCTGATCGGTGGCCACCAGAAACAGGCGATTGCGGCGGTTGGTCGTGTTGCGGATGCGCATGCGAATGTGCTCGGCGGAAATTTCGTCGGGCTGTTCAACCAGCGCACCGGACTCATCGGCGGCGGCGGCAATGAGCAAATGCACCTGGTCGGCGTCAACCGGACGGGCCGGACGGTATTGAATGAATGACTCACTCATGGCCGTCAGAATAGAAAAAGAATCGTAATTTTGCAAGTTTCCCCAAAAACGATCAGTCGGCGCAGCGAAATACGGCCATGGAATAATCGTCGACGATGGGAATGCGGTGCTGTTCGCGGCAGCGTTCGTGCAGGAACGGCACGAACTGATCGCACAATTGCGGGACGTTTTCGCGTGCGGCCGGATTGTTGATTGTCGCGCAGTTCGCCTCTTCGGCGGCGGGGGGGATGAAAACGAGAATCGTCCGTAGGCGCTTCCATGTTTCGGGAGCTTGTTCGTCCAGGGTGATATTGAATGAAAACGGCAAGTAACGCACATCGTGCAGCGCGACAATCTGCATGGCCTGCCACTCGAAGCGGTCGTCGACGGCCGGCGGAAGAATGGCGAGGCTGCACATGTCTTCCGGCGTAAAATGCGCGCGCAGTTGATAGGCGACCACAGCGATCGGCGGTTTGAAATTGTCATAGCCGCGCAGCACCGAATGTCCCGGCGGATACAGTCGGCGGGTCGGGGTCTCGCGCGGTATTTCCCAAAGGGCGAAATACACGGTGAAGCCGCCGTAAATCACAAACAGTATGACGACCAACGCCCGCCGACATGAGAGGGCGGCGTTTTTCATTGCGGCCAGGGACGGCAGCGCCAACAGCAAATAGGACGTCAGCAGATACCATTCGCGCCTGGTGCCGATCAGGGAGAAGAACACAATGCCCGCCACCGCGCCCAGCGCCAGAGCGACCAGCCGCCCGTCGGCGAACACGCTCTTGCCCGATTCGTCGCGTCGTCGCCAGGCGATCAATGCGGCGACCAACAGCGGCGCGTAAAGGTAATCGATAAACAACGTGCGCGTATATAACAGCGGCGGATTTTCGATGCCGGCCGAGGCCGCCAGGTCGGAAGAGAGAAAATTACGCCACTGGCTTGCTTGCGGCAGGAACCACCAGACGATCATCAGCAGGCTGGGCAGTAAAAATAGAATCGTGCCGCGCCATTGACCTTTCGTCCGCTCGTTGCGACGCAGGTTCCACAGCAAAAAGCCGAAAGCCGCCGGCAACAGCGGCGCGAGAATCACCGTTTTGCTCAGCAGCAGGATGGCTCCGACGCAGCCCAACAACGGCGCCCACGGCAGTCCGCGACGGACCGGCATGGCGAACATCAACGCGAAAAACGCGGCGGTGGCGGCGAGCAGAATCGTCTCCAGATTGTAAGAGAGCGCCGCTTCGATCCACACCGGGTTGGCGGTGAACAGCGTGACAGCGAGTAGGGCTAAGAGCTTGTCATTGAGGACCTTGCGCGCCAGTGCGTAAATTGCCGCAAGGCAGCCGGCGGCCAGCAGGAACAACATCGCATACAGCGAGACCGTGTCATAGCGGACGTACAACGTTGCGGCGGTCAGTAAATAGAACAAAGGCGGCCACTTTAAATAATCGCCGCCCCGCGCTACGTCGGGCAACGCGGCGGGATCGGTCTGCAGCGTACGGTAGATCTGGAAGGTTTTTTGCAAATGGCACCAATCGTCCCACCCCTGTGGCGGCAACTGGGTATTCGGCGAAAACGGATAGCCGAAGGCGACGAACTTCAAGCCCAACGCCAGCAGCATCAGCAGCGGAACAAGCCACAGGAATGCGCCGGCCGATTTTTTCAGGGAAAATGAGTACGAGGTTTTCAACGATAGCGCGGTGGGGAGGCGAAGGCGCGGGCCACGGCCAAAAAGACCACGGCGCCTACGGTGGCGACCACCAGGCTCCAGATGTTGCAGCCGGTTACGCCGCTACCGCCCAGCAGATTGAAAATGATGCCGCCGACGAAGGCGCCCACGATGCCGAGAATTACGTTCATCAAGCAACCGTGCTCGGTGCCGGTAATTTTCGAAGCCAGCGCGCCGGCGAGACCGCCGAGGATGATCCATCCCAGCCATCCTAAATTCGTCATAGGTTACCTCCGTGATGTTTTACAATAAAAAAATCAGACGGGATCGGTCAAGTGGCGGACGAAGCGCAGCTTTCCAGGATGTCGTAAACCTTACGTAAAAACTGGACGGGCGTGAACGGTTTGCTGAGGAAATACTGCGCCCCCAATTCTTCGAGGCCGTCCTTGTTGATCTCGCCGGGGTACCCGCTGCACACCAGCGTGGGGATGTTCAAACCGTCACGGCGCATGTTGTACAGCACTTCCTGGCCCGACATTTCGGGCATGATCAGGTCGAGGACGATCAAATTCAGTTCGCCGGCTTTTTCGCGAATCACCTGCATCGCGTCCAAACCGTTGACGGCTTCGTAGATGGTGAAAT
>CALBTQ010000731.1 GCA_937967875.1 uncultured Pseudomonadota bacterium | reverse complement strand
TCGTATTCGGTGACTGGAGTTCAGACGTGTGCTCTTCCGATCTGGGTGCGGCCATCGTCGGGGCCAGCAGCGCCGCGCTCAACGCCCCGGCGCGCGCGCCGAATTTGCGTATCGCGAACAGCGCGAACAACACGGCCGTCAGCGTCGCCGTCAGCGCGAACATCAAGCGCAGGTAAGGCACGGAGCGACCACCCAGCAGCAGCAGCCAATAGGCCCAAAACACGCCGGGCGGCTTGGTTTCGACCAGATCGCGGTACAGCGCATCGCCTTGGTGCATGCGGTCGGCCATGTACGCGTAGCCGCCCTCGTCGCGCTCCAAGGGAACCGACAGCAGCGGCAGGCGCAGCAAAAACGCGGCGACGATCATCGCCCCGGCCAGCCAGATCCAGCGCCGCGCCCCGGTCATCGTTTGTCCAATCGCGTCAGGCCGAACTCGCGCGCGGCGTCGTAGGCGGCTTGCATTTCGTCCACCGTCGGCCGCCGGCGTAGGTCGTCGTGTAGGTTTGCGTGATAGCACGGATGATACTGCCCCATGATATTCACGTAGGTGAACGCGCTTATCTCGCGCGCCAGAAAACGCATCGCCTCGCGCGAACCGGCCAGATCGTGGGGCATCACCAGGTGGCGCACCAGCAGCCCGCGTTGCGCGACGCCGGTCGCGTCGGTCTCCAGATCGCCCGTCTGGCGGTGCATTTCGCACAGCGCCGCCTGCACGAAGGTCGGATAATCCGGCGCATGCGCCAGCCGCTCGGCGACCGCTTCGTCGGTGAACTTGTAGTCGGGCATGTAAATGTCCACCACGCCCGCGAGTAGTTGCAGCGTGTCGACGCGATCGTAACCGCCGGTGTTGTACACCACCGGCAGGTCGAAGCCGTGCGCGCGCGCCAGCGCCAGCGCGTCGAGCCACTGCGGCACGACGTGCGTGGGCGTCACCAGATTCAGGTTGTGGCAGCCGTTGCGTTGGATCGTCAGGAAGATCGCGGCCAACTCGTCGCCGGTCACCTCGCCGCCGGCCAGGCCGTGGCTGATGTCCTCGTTCTGGCAGAATTCGCAGGCCAGGTTGCAGCCGGAGAAAAAGACCGTGCCGCTGCCGTGCCGTCCGACCAGCGGCCGTTCTTCGCCGAAGTGCGGACCGTACGAAGCGACGATCGCCCGCGCGCCGACGCGACAAAAGCCCACCTCGCCGTTGGTGCGATCGACCCCGCAACCGCGCGGGCAAAGGTCGCAGGCGCGCAGGCGCTCATGGGCGGCGCGGGCGCGTTCGGCCAGTTGCGCGGCGTCGAGCGTGGGCATGATCCTCCTTCAGAAGCACGCGGCGTAGCAGGTCTTTGTTTCGCCCAAACACGCGGCGTAGCAGTCCCAATCCTCGCCGCAGGCCGCACCGCATTCGTCGGCGTCGGCGTTGCATGTGTCCAGGCACGCCTGTTTCCAGCCGCACGCCTGCTCCTGGCAGGCGACGAGCAGATCCTCGCACGTTGCCAGCTTGCCCTCGTCGCCGCCGCTCGCGGCGCAGCAGTCGTTGAACGCCGCGATGCATCCGCCGCACTCCAGCGCGCAGGTGGTGTAGTCGGCGCGACAGTCGTCGATGCACGCGCTGTCGAACCCGGTGCACGTCGCCGCGCAGTCGAACTCGGCGAGCAGGCACGTTTCCTCGCAGGCGCAGGCGGCCTCGTCCACGTCGTCGAAATCGCCGTCGCCGTCGTTTTCGTCCTCCTCGTCGACCGGGCCGTCCGAGCAGGCGAAGGCGCAAGCGAGCGTCAGGCTCAGCAGCAAAGCGCAAACCCAATAGCGCATCGTCGTTCCTTGCGATAATCTTTCTGCGAATTGTAACGAATCGCGAACCGCCGCGAAACCGGGAAGAAACGAACAACAATGACGAGACGACACGTGTCTACGAAAACACGTCGGCTTATCCGACGCCTGTCGTTTATCGCCGCGGCCGTCATGATTGGATTGATCGTCATCGCCCTGACGACCGAATTCGGTTTTCGTCTGGCCTCCGGATTGATCAAGACGTCCTTGTATCGCCGGACGGACCGGCAATTGTCCGCCCCGCGCGCCATCCTATGCCTGGGCGACAGCTTCACGCAGGGAGTCGGCGCCGCCACCGGTTACGATTGGCCGACGCAGTTGTCGGTGTTGATCGACCGTCTAACCGGACCGGGCGAATGGGATGTCGTCAACTGGGGCGTTGCCGGGCAAAACAGCAGCCAGGTGCGGGAGCGGGGTGAATCGTTCGTTGCCGAGTATCCGGACCGGGCGAAAATCGTTGTTTTCGCCGCCGGCCTCAACAACCAATACAATTTCCAAAACGCGCCGATGCTGCCGCCGGAATTAGCCGAAGGCAGCCGGGCGATGAAGGCCGATTATCTGCTGCGCAACGTGCGCGTGTATCACTTCGGTCGTCGCAGCGTCGAACTGCTGACTCAAGTGAAGCAACTCGAAGACGCCGGAAAAGCTGAACCGACGCAGGCCCTATTGAGCGTGGAAGAGGCGGCGGAACGGGATTTTCTGGCGCAATGGATCCAACAAGACATTGCGCTGCTGCGCCGACAATTGCGGGAACACAACGTCAAAATCGCTCTGCTCAATTATTGGTTCGGCTGCCCCTGGATCGATCGGGCGTACGCCGCCGTGCCGCCCGGAGACGACCTGTTGGTGATCGACGTTTCCCGCTTCGGGTTGGACGTGCCGTTCGATATGCTCGCGGAGCGTTTCGCCAACGGCGACGACCGACACCCGAACTTGTACGGATACGCGCGTATGGCCGAGATCGTCTTTACCGATTTGCGACGGGCGGGATGGTTGGAGATCGACGGTTGATCCGCCTTTCGCGCGGCTGGTATCATCACGCAAACGATTCAGGAGAAACCGTGCGAATTTGGCCGTGGATCATTCTGCTGTGCCTGCTGGCGACGACCGCCTGGGCCGAGTCCGGCGCGGTCGCCTGGCGCGCGCCCGACGGCGCGGTGCTCTGGCGCGGCGGCGGCGATCCGGCCGCCTGGGAACTGCTGGACGCCGACGGCGACGGCGCGCCCGAAGTCGCCGTCTTCCTCGCCGGCGCGATGTACACCCGCGTGGAAATCGACACCGACCGCGACGGCATCGCCGATCGCGTCTATTTGTTCGAGCCCGATGGATCGGCCACGGGCTACCTCGACGCCGACGGCAACGGCGTGCTCGAAACGCCCTCCGGTTCGCCCGGTAAGCAACAGGCCGCGTTGCGCGAGATCGGTCGCGGCGGCGCCTTGTTTAAAAAAGCGTTGGAGATGCGCCTGGCCGCGCAGGCCGGGGAACTCGAGCGCATCGACAAGCCCGCTCCGCCGGTCGAGCCGCCCTTCGCGCGTACGGCGGGTAAGAACGTCGCCGTGTTCATTCGCCTCTCGCTGATTCCCGGCGCGCCGCCGGTGATGCTTCACCGCAAGGAAACGGTCGCGCAGATCGGCGAGTTCGACCTGCGTGCGCCCGCCGGCGTGGGCTGGGTGAGCAAGCGTTTCGCCGCGATGATCCGCACCGACGCCACCGACCGGCTCCCGCCGGAAAAAGGCGCGGTCGAATTGAACGTCTATCCGGTGTACGTGCTCGTGCCCGCCGCGACGGGCGAGGGGACCGAACAAAAGGTGATCCTGCAGATCAGCGGCCGCGTGCTGCGCCCGGGTTTGTCCGACGAACTGTTTTTCTTCACCCAGCGCCTGGACGCATCGCCCTCGTTCATCCACGTGCCCTCCCGCGACGACGCCGGCCGCGAAGTCGGCCAGATGCTCATCGAGATGATTCTGCCCTAACAGCCGCACCCGTCATCGTTGTCGTCGTCGTCATCGTCGCTTGCGTCGTCGTTGTCGTTGTCATCCGACGATGTGTCGTCGTCGATTGCGTCGTCGTCGTCCGGCGTGGCGTCGTCGTCGCTTCCCGCGCAGGCCGGATCGGCCGCATCGGTCAGTCCGTTGCAATCGTTGTCGAGGTTGTCGTCGCAGATTTCCGTCGCGTCCGGATTGACCGCCTTCAGATCGTCGCGGCAATCGTCTCCCTGGCATTGGGCGGCCGCGAAGCCGTCGCCGTCCTCGTCGCACTCATGCGCCACGAAGCCGGCCAGCGCGAAGGGCCACTCGCCCTCGGGCAGATACGTGCCGCGCACGATCACGATGTACGGACCCTTGATCGGTTCATACACGACCACCTGCTCTTCGACGTTTCGATGATCTTCGCCGGTCGTCGCCGCCAACTCCGGCTGCGTCGGATCGAGAATGAACGGATGCAATTCCTCGCCGCCGGCGTCCAGCACCAGCAGATCCAGGTCGTTGACCAACTGCGTCGCCTGGTTGGGCTGCGCCGGACTGTCGCTCCAAACCAGCACGGCCATTAGCGGCTCGCCGGATTCCGGCTCGGTCCACCAGCGTTTTTCGCCGCCGGGTGCGACTGCGTCGTGCACATAGGCGCCCCGGCGCACCAGCTCGGCGCTGACGTTGGCCCGCACGCGCCCGTAGCCGTGCATGAAATCGGGTCCGAGTTCCCCCTGGTCCTGCGCCCCGGCGACGATCAACGCCTTGAGCAACTCGGCCGGCGGTTGCTCGATCTGATCGAGGCTGCGCAGTCCTTCCATCAACAGCGCGCCCACGCCCGCGGCGGCGGGGCAGGCCATCGAGGTGCCTTCGTAATCGGTGTAACCGCCCCACGCGGTACACGAGTGGATGGATAACTCCAGCCCGGCCTGATCGCCCGGCGCGGTGACCGTCGGCTTGGTGCGTCCGTCGTCGGTCGGGCCCCAACTGGAGAAATAGGCGACGTTGTTGTCGTCGGATTTGATCGCCCCGATCGTCACCGTGTTTTTCGCCGGCACCGGCGGCGGAATGACGTAATAGCCCGGATGAGCCTCGTTGTAGCAGCGGCAGTTGGGCCAACCCGAAGCGCACAAACCGCGTTCGTTGCCCGCCGCCCAGAAGATCGGCAGGTTCTTGCCCAGGTAGCCCGAGCTGATCGCGTCGATCGCCCGCGCGGTGTTTTCGTAGTCGCCTTCCCAGGCGCAGTCGTACATGTTCCAGGTGACGTTCGAGCCGATCGAATTGGACGATAGATCGACGTCGTGGTTCTGCACGGCGGTCGTGTAATCCTCGTCCAGATCGCCCAGGCGGTTGTACCAGATGGCCGTGATCTCGATCGCGCCGATCACCGCCGTCGCGCCCGGCGCGATGCCCGCGTAGGCGCCGCCCTCCAGCGCGCCGGTGCCGCAAAAGGTGCAGGTTACATGGCTGGTGTGACTGTCGGTGTAAAAGGGCGAGTCGATCTGCGTCACCTTGCCCAGCAGGTCGGGATGATCTGCGTCGATGATCGCCACGTCATAAATGAAACCGACCACGCCCGTGCCGTCCCAGCCGTATTCCCCGCTGTCGTCCCACACCGCCTCGGCCTGCACGTTGGCCCGCGCCTGATCGTTGAAGGCGCCCCACGGCGGCGAAACCTGGGCGATGAACTGCACGCGATCGTTACTGGCCGCTTCGGCGGCGCGCTCGACCGGCACGGCGACGGTCGCGGTGTGCAGCAGCGTCGATATGCCCAGCACCTCGCCCCCGACGGCGGCGGCGATGTCGTGAATTGCGCTCAGCGGCACATCATTGAAAAGAGTGATCTCGACGGCCACGCGCTGCTCGCGCATGGCGAAGGCGTCGAATGCTCCGTGGTACAGGCGCACGTCGAGTTTATCGGCGATCTCCACCGGTCCCAGGTAGCGCACGAGAGGCAGCGCGCTCTTTGTCGGCTCGCCGCGCCCGTCCCACGCGGCGAAAAAACCGTAGCCCGGCAGCGGTGCGACCAGCGTCAATCCCGCCGCGGCCAACATGCCTCGCTCAGCGGCGTCGGGCAGACGCTCCAGTTGCACCAATACATGTTGCGGCATCAGCCCCCCGGCGGCCAGCAACTCGACAGCGAACTCGTTCGGCGGCGCGAAGTCACCCCCGACCAGCGGAATCGTCGGCGCGGCAAACGCGCTTGTCACCAGACCCATTGTTAGGAAAATCGCCCAAAAAATCCGTTGCATGATGCACCTCCCGTTGGCCCGCAGAACAGTTATACCCAATTTTCATGGCCGGACCAATCGCGGCCGATGAATAATTTTTGCCTTTTGTAATATTTTGTTGAAAAAATTAATAGATTCTCTATAATCCTGAAACTTGAAAGTCATATCATGCTATTATTGAAGTAGAATTTGCGTACTAATATAAAAATTATGTTAAAAATCAATGAAAAATATCAAATATTAATGTCGTGGAGAGCGCGGATAACAAACTTTAGTGGAGGGATCGCATGAAGAGGATAGGGTTGTTGGCGGTGTTTGTTGTGCTCCTGATTTTCAGTGCGGCTTGCGACAAGATAACCGATGCCCCGGACTATGTATACGAAACCAAGGAATTTTATGCCGAGGCGAGCGACGGCGCTTGGGAGGATGAATGCCACGCCTATTTCGTCAATAAAACAACGGATGAATGCAAGGAAATCTTCTGCGAGCAAAAAATTAGCGACGAAGAAGCCACTTTTATTACTCCCAATGTCAGCGACATGCCGGGTTGGAGTACGGATCACAATTTCTACCTGGCCATGTCTTGTGATCCGAAAGACGATGAACCGTTGGTCGAGGTTCGCGCTGCGCCGGCCATGAGCCCGACCAAACCTACATTGTTTGATGCCGGATGGTCGAACGACAATACCTATCTAGGTTGGTTTGTAAACATCAATTGGAGTGAAGATTGCGATTTTGAAGCGACGGGCAACTTCTGCATCGGCATAGAACTCACCTATTGCGATGAAGATGACGATTTGTACATTCCTGGATGGGGTGGCGGCGAAGTGCGCGTGTTCCATGACAACCAATCGTTGCCCTACGATGGTCTACAGGCCTACACGCTCTTTTCCTCGACTCATCCGATCTCCTTCCCGATCAACATGGCGGATGTCGGCGCCCCATCCAACGATTGCGTCACCCTGCCTGAACAGGCGCATCTTTGGTTACCGGTCAGCATTCCTGAATCGGAAGTTCCGTATCCGGGATCCTGGGTATTCACCATGGGGGCGCAAATTACCGATGCGACCGGTTACATATCAAATCGCTACGACCACCTGACTCTCGTCGTTCATCGTGACGATTATGGCGGCGGTTCAATGCCCGAGTGCGATCCTGATCAATGTCCGCTGCCGGGATATGGTTGCGTGGATATGCATGAGGAGTATCCGATCAATCCGTGCGTTGTGTGTTGCCCGATTTGGGAAGAATGCCTGATGTACGGCCATGTGGCGTTTACTCCATACGGCTCCGGATGGCGCGCGAAATATGGTGAGCCGGATTCGTGCGAGGACGGGTTGTCTTGCACCACCGGTGACTTCTGCTCGGAAGGATATTGTTTCGGAACCTGGAGAGACGATCCCAACAACGGCCAGCCTGGATGCGAACAGTGTATCGAAGACCCGACCAGGCCTTCGGGCTATTACTGCTGGCCCTAATCAACTGAAGAAAGCGTTCCAACGCCCCGGCCTTGCGCCGGGGCGTTTCTTTTTAAGGCAGTGCTTGCCCCCTCTTACTCGGTGATTAGGTTAGGGCAGGGAGGGAGAAAATTATGAAAGAGA
>CALBTQ010000730.1 GCA_937967875.1 uncultured Pseudomonadota bacterium | reverse complement strand
CACCGAGATCTACACTCTTTCCCTACACGACGCTCTTCCGATCTGTTGCAGCGCATTCGCGACGAGGCGCACCGTTTCGCCATCGAGTATCACCGCACGCTGCGCTCGAAAAAGATGGTCGGCAGCGTGCTCGACGACATCCCCGGGTTGGGCGCGGAAAAGAAAAAAGCGCTGCTCAAAACCTTCGGCACGATCAAGGCCGTCAAAGCGGCCGGCATAGAGGAATTGCAACAAGCGCCGGGCATCGGTCCGCGTCTGGCGCAAACCATATATGGACATTTGAAAGACAAATGAACCGTCGTCCGTTGACCGCCGCCGCGCTGTGCCTAATGGCGGGCCTGTGGCTGGGGCGTTATGTGCATCTGCCCTGGCCGCTGACGCTCACGCTGAGCCTGTGCGCGCTGGCCGGCCTGACCGCCGCGACGATCTGGGAAAAGCGCCGGTGGCGCTGGTTCGCCGGGCTGCTGTTTGCCTTTTTCGTCGGCTGGTGCCGCATCACGCCGACGGCCTATCCGCAATTGCCCGCCACGCACATCACCCATTGGATCGACCAAGGCAAAGTGACCGTACAAGGCACGCTGACGGCCGCGCCGCAAATCAACTCCGAAGGTCATGCGCGGCTGGAACTGGACACTGAGCGAGTCGTCTTTGCGCCCAACCAATACACAACCGCCCGCGGGCGTTTGCGCGTCACCGTGGCGCGCAACCTGCCGCCGGTGGAGATCGGCGACCGTATCCGCTTTGCCACCGACGTGCGGCCGATCGGCGGTTTTCGCACGCCGGGCGCAGTCGATTCGCCGTGGCTGGCGCAGGTCGACGGCTTCCTGGCGCAAGGCTACGTGCGTTCGGGCGAGCGGATCGAGATCGTCGAGCGAGGGTCGTTTGGTTTCACGCGGCTGGTCGAACGCATCCGCAGCGGCATCACCCGCGCTGCGCAACAGGGTTCGCCGAAAAACGCCCCCTACGTGCTGGCGTTGGTGTTGGGCGAACCGCAGATGCTTTCGGCGCAGGTGCGCGACTCGTTCCGCGACGTGGGCCTGAGTCACCTGCTGGCGATTTCCGGCCTGCACGTGACGGCCATCGCCGGGTTGATCTTCAGCCTGACCTGGATGCTGCTGGCGCGCTTGGGCCGGTTGGCGTTGCGCTTCCAGTTGCACCGGATCGCTGCGCTGGTGGCCTTTCCGTTCCCGATTCTCTACGCGCTGCTGGCCGGTGGTTCGGTCAGCGTGGTGCGCGCGGGCCTGTTGTATCTGATGTTCATTCTCGGCGTGTGGATGGGCCGGCGGCGCGACATGTACATCGCTCTGGCCTTTGCGGCCATCGTAATCCTGCTGGCGAAGCCGGGCTACCTGTGGCGGGCGGGATTCCAACTGAGTTTCGCCGCCGTGCTGGGCTTCGTGCATTTGCGCCCGCTGGTCGATAGGCTAGCCGAACGCGTCGGCTGGAAGGAAAAACTGACGCGCCACCCGCGCCTATTGCGCCGGCGGCAACGCTTCCTGCGTGGTGCAGGCTATTCGCTGTCGGCGATTCTGGCGACGATGCCGATCACCGCGTGGCATTTCGGCGCGGTGGCCCCGGCCGGACTGATCGCCAACCTCGCGGGCATTCCCATTTTCGCCCTGCTGGTCATTCCGGCGTTGATCGCCGGGACAATCGTGCTGCCGTTCTCGGCGACCCTCGCGCATTTGTGTTGGACTCTCGCCGCCGGGGGCATCGAGCAGGTGTACGGCATGGCCCTGTTGCTGCGCGAATTGGGCGTCACGCAGGTCTTCGTCGGCCGGCCGTCCCGGCCGGAACTGGCCGCGTATGCGACGTTGCTGCTGTCGTTGCCTTTCTTGCGCGAAAAGCGCGGACGGTTGATTGCCGCGGTCGCGGGTCTGGTGTTGATCGCCGTGCCCGTGGGCTTCGCGATTCGCCCTTACCTGCAACGCGAAATGAAAGTGACCATGCTCGACGTCGGCCAGGGGCTGAGCCTGCTGGCGGAAATTCCGGGCGGCAAGCGGCTGTTGTTCGACGGCGGCGGATTGCCGTACTCGGACTTCGACATCGGTCGCGCGGTGGTGCTGCCGTTTCTGGCGGCCAAGCGCATCCGCCGGCTCGACGTGGTCGTGGCCAGTCACGGACACCCGGATCACTATCGCGGCTTGCAGGCCGTGCTGGAGACGATTCCGGTCAAGGAACTCTGGCGCCTCCAAACATCCAGGGCCTTTAAGGACACCGGCCCTTACCTATATTTAATGGAAACCGCACGAGCGAATGACGTTCGCGTGCGTATAATGGATGACATGCAGCCGCCGTTAACGCTTGGCGAGGCCGAAGTCTTCGTACTCAATCCGCCCGCGGAACAACCGCCTGATTGGAATCTCAACGAGCTTTCCCTGGCGCTCAAGCTGACCTGCCGCGGTCGTTCGGCGCTCCTGTGCGCCGATATGGAATACAAAGCGGAACGGGCGTTGATAATGAGCGCAAAAGGCTTTAAAGCCGAGTTGGTGCAGGTCGGACATCACGGTTCCGACACCAGCAGCGTGCCGGAATTTATCACTTCATCAGGGGCGACCGATGCCTTGATTTCCGCTGGACGGTACAATCGTTACGGCCATCCGAGTCGGAACGTTATCCAGTTATGGAAAAAAAGTGGCGCAAACGTTTGGCGTACGGATTTATCAGGCGCGGTGGAATGTATCGGAAAATCAGAATATTGGCGCTGTAATCCACTGTTATCAGGTCGTTAGAAGGTAAAATATAATAGTACCAAACGGTACTTATACACTTGACAGAATGAAATTCCTCCCTATTATTCAACAAAACATTTTGCAGGTGTATTAAATGAGAAACTCCATTCCGGCGCTTTTGGTTTTGTTGGCCATGGCCCTGGGTTTACCCGGTGCTCTGTTCGCCCAACAAGCGCCGTCTCCGGGGGATCTGCCGTTGCGCCTGACAATCGACAAGGCGGTCGAATTGGCGCTGGCGCACAACGAGCAGATTCTCATCGCCGACGAAGCCATCGCCGAAGCGCAAGGCGTCTACCGTGAATACGCCGCCGACGCCTTCCCGCAATTGTCGGGAAGCGTCACCTACAACCGCAACCTGGAACGGATGTACACCGAGCAGGACATGACCTTCCTCAATCCGCTGTTCGCGCAATTCCAGTTGCCGGAGTTGGGTGTGGAGAAGGTGTATCTGAGCGCCAGTCATGAGTGGGATTTCCGCCTCATGTTGACCCAGAATATTTTCACCTTCGGCAAGGTGAGCAACGCCCTCGCCCTCGGCGACATTTCGCGCAATCTGGCGCACCAAGGCAAAAAGGTCGCCGTGCAGGACGTGATCGTACAAACGAAACGCTCGTTCCTGACCGTGCTGTTCAGCCAAGAAGTGTTGAATGTGGCGCAAAGCAACCTGGAGCGCACCGAAGCGCTGTACAAGATCATCAAGGCGAAAACCGACCAGGGTGTGATGAGCCGTTTCGAATTGCTGATCGCCGAAGCGGAACTGGCTGCGGCCAAACCGCCGGTGCTCGAGGCGCAGAACCAGGTGAACCTGGCGACGCAGGCGCTGCTCAACCAGATCGGCGAACCGCTGGATCGTCCGGTGACCATCGTCGGCGAAATGGAATTCACCACGCTGGCCGGCGACGCGCCGCAGTTGATCTCCCAGGCGAAGCTCAAGCGGCCGGAACTGCGGTTGCTGCAAATGCAGGAAGAGATGTACGACCGCTCGTACCGGATTTTCCGTTCGATGTACCTGCCGACGCTGGCGGCCAACGCCTCGGCCTCGCGCACGGGCGGCACCGACAAGCAGATCTTCCCCGAGGAACCGGACGACGAACTGCAGCCGACGCTTTCCTTCGGCGTCACGCTGTATGTGCCGCTGTTCGACGGTCTGCGCAGCTACGGCCAGATGGGGCAAATGAAGGCGAAAAAACGGACCGTGCACCTGCAGTATCAGCAACTCGTGCGCGGCGTCGAATTGGAGGTGACCTCGCTGGTCAGCCAGATCCAGGTGGCCGAGCAGATCTACCTTGCGAACCAGGAATCGTATCGCGTGGCCAAACGCGCCTATGAACTCGCCGAACTGCGCCTGGACAACGGCCTGGGTACGCGGCTGGAAGTGACCGATGCCAAAGCGAACCTCAACGGCGCCATGTTGGGCATCGCCAATTCTCTCTATAACCTCAACGTCGCCAGAGCGAATCTGGCTCGCGCCTTGGGCGAATAGGTTGGTGAACCATGAAATTGAGCAGACTGATTATAATCCTGGTGCTGGTCGGTGTGGCCGGCTTGATCATTTATCGCTTCGCCACTTCCGGCGGCGAGGAAAAGGCCGCGAGCATTGAGGACATTCGTCGCTCCGAAGGCATCGCGGTCGATGTGGTGACGGCCAAAACGGCGACCTTCGAACGCTGGCGGAAGTTCATCGGCAACCTCGAAGGCATCAAACAATCGCCGATCTACGCCAGCGCGCCCATGCGCGTGCGCAACATTCTGGCCAAACAGGGCGACCGCGTCGGCGCCGGCCGGGCGTTGATTGTGCTGGACCCGTTGAGCTCGCCGCAATCCTACAGCGCATTGCAGGGCGCGCGCTTGCAGTACGACAACCTCAAGCGCGAATTCAACCGCCTCAAGCCGCTGCACGAAGCCGGGGCGATCAGCGACAGCCAGTTCGATCAGATCAAAACCCAGTTGGAAGCAGATCGGAAGAGCACACGTCTGAACTCCAGTCACCGAATACGAT
>CALBTQ010000729.1 GCA_937967875.1 uncultured Pseudomonadota bacterium | reverse complement strand
GCTCAAACGCATGGGCGTCCGGCACGTCACGCTTTCCTCCGAACTGGTCATGGAAGGCGTGATCGTCAAATCGAAAATCAGCGACGAGCTGCAGCGCAAGCTCAGCAAGCTCAATATCAACGAGCTGCTCGAAAAGGCCAACATCATTTCGCAGATGGATCTCAACACGCTCTACAAGGTCGGCAACCTCGCCTCGATGGTCACCAACCTGCGCTACTCCAAGCAGGAGGATATGTCCAATAAGATTCTCGATCGCCTAGCCCGGACGCTGCACGACGGCGACGAGGAACACCGCCTCGCCTCGGCGAAGACCTTCACGCAAATCGCCGCCAAGGCCGTGGACTATACGCTTTACGGTCTGCACAACGAGGTCGGCGACATGATGGCCGCGCAGGCCGCGCAGGAAGAGGATCCGCAGGTCTTCGCGACCTTGGCCCAGGGGCTGGAGAAAACCGCGCAGGTGCACATCGCCAACGGCGATTACGATCAGGCGATGAAGGTCATCGGCTCGCTGACCCGCGAGGAGGTGACCGGCACGTTGCCGCCGCCGACTTTCCGCCAGGTGGCCGACAAGGCGCTGCGCAACATCGCCACGCCGGCGAATATCCGCAAGCTGATCGCCGATCTGGAAAGCAAGAACGAACAACGGCGCGCCAAGGCGTCCTCATTGCTGAGCAAGGTCGGCGAAAAGGCGGTGCCGCATCTGGTCGACCTGATCTACACCACCGACGACGAAAGCGTGCTGCAGGAAGCGGTGAAGATCCTCACCCAGATCGGTCCGCCGGCGCTGGCCGAATTGTACGCCGAGCTGAACGAGGAGATGGACGACCGTTTCCGCATGCTGCTTATTCGCGTCATCGGCAGCGCAGGCGACGTGCGCAGCGTCGTCAAGCTGATGCCCTTCATGACGCACGCCAACACGCAGGTCGTCGGTGAGACCGTCCGCGCGCTGTTGCGCATCGGCGGCCCGGCGGCCGAAACGAAAATGCTGGAAACCCTGACCGTCACCACCTTCGATACCCCGTTTATCAAGGAACGCATCAAGGATTTCGGCGCCTATCGCACCAAGGTGATGGTGCCGCCGCTGCTCGAATTCCTCAACGGCAAGGGATTGTTTGCGGCGCACGTGGATGACGAGGCGCAATCGCTCGCCGTGCGCGCGCTCAGTCAGATCGGCGGTCCCGAGGTCGTGACCGGTTTGGTCGAGTACCTTACCGCCAAGAAGGGTTTCCTCGGTCTGGGCAAGGGCAACGAGGAAGTCGAAGCGGCCGCCTGCAACGCCCTGGGCCATTTGGGCGATCCCGCCGCCGCCAAGGCCCTCAACAAGTGCCTCAAATCGAAATTCAAAAAGGTGCAGAGCGCGGCCAGCGTCGCCCTCAAGCGCTTGCAGGAAGGGCATAGCGCCCAGGCGCCCACCGTGGCGACCGGCGAACCGGCCGAAGCGGCGCCGACCGTCTTTACTCCCGAGGCTGCGCCCGACGCTCCGACGCAAGCGGCCTTCGCCGACGAACCCACGCAAATGGAACTCGGCGACGATCAACCCACGCAATTCGTACTTGACGAGGCAACCGTGCCGCCCAGCGAGCCGGAGCCGACGGTGGCTCCCCGCGAGTCGTTCACCACGACCGGCGTCGACGATTTGATCGACATGACCGTCATGGGCGAAGCCGACAACGTGCCGGTGAGCGTCGTGCTGACCGTCGGTCCGATCATCGTCGACAACATCCGCGTGAGTCTGCCCGGCGTCGACGACGAAGGCAAACTGACCGCCGATCAGCGCGGCGCGCAATTCGTTCTCGAACCGGGCAAGTACGAAGTGCTCATTCGCGATCAGGGCATGGAGGTGACCCGTGTCATTCAGGTCGAGCCGGGCATGTCCGACGTGCGACTCGATTTGCAGGATATTTTCAATTTCTGAGAATCATCAAGCCGACATCGCGCAACGAAAGCCGGCCGTCGGCAGCAATCCCTGTTCCGGATAGGCGAATCGTGCGTGGCACAGCGCGAACTTCGCGGCTCCGTTGAACGCGCCGCCCTTGAGCACCCGCGCCGTTTGCCGCTCGTCGAGGTAGGTGGTCGTCCACTCCCACACGTTGCCCGCCATGTCTATCGCGCCGTACACGCTGCGGCCCTCGGGGTAGGCGTTGACCGGCGTCGTCTGGTTGATCTGCGCTTCGATCGTGTTGCAGCGCTCTGGCGAAAACTGATTGCCCCACGGGAAGGGGCGGCCGTCGATGCCCCGCGCGGCCTTTTCCCATTCCTGCTCGGTCGGCAGGCGCTTGCCGATCATGCGCGCATAGGCGTTGGCTTCCACCCAGGTCATTTTCGTCGCCGGATGATCCGCCCATTCCGGCGGAAAAACGTGCGACGGTTTGAACTGTGCGAACTGCGCGTTGGTCACCGGATAGCGGTCGATGTAGAAAGCGGGCAGGGTGATCGTCTGTCCCTGCGGACCGAAGCGGAACGCGCCCGCCGGGACCAGAATCATCTCTTCCTTCGCCGCCGTTGCCGCGACCGGTTGCCTGGGCGTCGCCGGAGCCGGGGCGGCGGCCGGAGCGGACGCCCCGCTGCGCACAACGGTCATCAACTCGGCCAGCATCTGCTTGACGCTCTGATAGCGCATCGCCGGGTCGCGTTGCATCATCTTGAGCACCAGCGGCGCGAACACCGGCGGCAGGTCGGTCTCGCGGAAAAACTGCGGGCTCTTGCCGGTGATCATCTCGTAGAACATCGCGCCCAGCGAATAGATGTCGGTGCGGTGATCGATGTGCTTGGCGTCCATGAACTGCTCGGGCGACGCGTACAGCTTGCTGCCCATGATCATCCCGGTTTTTTCCAGGTCCTTCATGCTCTCGGTGCGCGCCAGGCCGAAGTCGGCGATCTTCGGTTGGCCGTCCTTGGTCAACAGAATGTTCGCCGGCTTGATGTCGCGGTGAATCACCCCGGCCTCGTGCGCGTAGCTCATCGCTTTGCAGATCGGCACGTACAGCTTGAGCGCCACCTTCAGCGGCAACTGCTGCCGCGTCTGCATGAACTTGTACAGGTCCAGCCCGTCGACGAACTCGGTGGTGATGAACAGCCCTTCCTCGTCGCGCCCGATGTCGTAGATCTGAATGATGTTCGGATGATTCAGCGCGGCGATCGACTTGGCTTCGCCCATGAAACGATCGATGGCCATCTTGTTGTCGCGCGACAGCAGTCGCTTGACCGCGACGATCCGCCCCAGCATGGTGTCCTTGGCCTTGTAGACCACGCCCATGCCGCCGCGTCCCAGTTCGTTGATTATTTGGTAGCGTTCGTTAAAAGTACTCATCGGCCCGCTGTGGTTTGTGGTTGTGCTTCATCATCGGAAATATTGCGCCTCGTTTCAATACCGTAATTGGCGCGGATTGACGCGCGCGATGAAAAATGCATAAGTTTGAGTATCAATGAAAAGTAGCATCGTTGCGAGATGGGAGAAAACATGGAAGCGATCGACATGGTCAAGTGCTTCCTCCAAAAACCGGGGGAAGAGGAACGAAGCGTCCGCTTTGTGCCGCTGGAAATTTTCGGCTTGTGGCGCGTGCTGATGGTTCGCGTGCACGGTTTTGCGCTGCTCGATCCAGAAGTATCCCAGTGGATTCCCGACGATTCCGAGTACCAGATTTACACGCCGGAAATGGAATCCGAAGCGGAACGCGTCGTCGAAATCAGCTTCAAATACGTGGAAAGCGGCCGCCCCGATCGGCCGATCGTGCGTTATTTTCCCTCGACCGAATACCAGGACATCATCGGCTTTTTCCGCAGCCACTTTCCGGATGAAAGCAAAATGGAAGGCGTCCTGCAGCGCAAAGGCAGGTATCTGAAAAACCAGGCTGTGCCCTACACGGATCAGTGACCGCGCTTATCCCCGCTCGGCAAATTCCCGCAGCAGATCGTTGATCTTGCGCTCCAGGATCGGCATGTCGAACGGCTTGGTCAACGTGTCGTCCTGAAAATGATGCCGGGCGTACTTGTCCAGCTCCGGCTCGTCCTTGTCCGCCGTCAACAGGATCACCGGCGTTTTTTCGCCTGTCGGCGAATGCTTGATCGCGTCGATCAACTGATAGCCGTGCTTGTTGGGCATCATCAAATCGGTGACGACCAGATCATAACGGGTCATCGAAAACTTTTTAAATCCGTCCGCACCGTCGCGGGCCACGGTGACGTTATGACCCTTCGCCCCGAAATAGGCGCTGCAAATCTGCAGGATCACCGGGTCGTCGTCGACAAACAAAAAGCGGCTCATGAGAACTCCTTTTCCGCCAAGAGCGGTTATTCGCCTTTTTCTTTTTTGACTTTGTCGCGGATGATCTCCGTCGGATCGCCCATCGCCCCCATCAGCTTGATTGCCTCGGGCGTGCCCATCAGGCCCAGAATTTTCGTCACGTCCCAGCGGATCGTGTCGTTCTGGTTCGTGATGTTCTTGCGGCAATAATCCAGAACGTCTTCGCCGCCGATGCGCGCCAGCCCTTCCACCGACATGCGCCGCACGATCGCGTCGGTCGAGGTCAATGCGCCGATCAGCTTTTTCGCGTTGCCTTGGTCGATCCACTTTTGGACTTTGTCCGGCGTTGTGCTGAACAGTGCCATGATCGTTCCTTTCTCTAAAAGATGCGGTCGTCGCCGACCGATTTATTGCGCCGCTTGATTCTCCGTCGCCGGCCGTTTGATCGGCAGGCGCAGCGTGAAGGTCGTGCCTCGGCCCACTTCGGTCTCCAGCAAAATCTCGCCGTGGTGTTCGTTGATGATCTTCTTGCTCACCGCCAGGCCCAGCCCGGTGCCCTTGGAGTCCTTCGTGCTGTGAAACGCCTCGAACAGCTTGGCGCGCACTTCCTCGGGAATGCCGCTGCCGTTGTCGGCCACGCCGATCAGCACGTGTTCGCCCGCCGCGTCCGGCTGCACGCGGATGGTCACCACGCCCGTTTCCGGCTCGACCGCGTCGATCGCGTTGGTGCACAGGTTGAGCGTCGCGCGGTAGATGCCCATCGGATCGCACTCGACCGCCGGCGTCGCCTCGTCGTAGGCCAGCTCGATGCGCACCTGCTTTTCCCGCGCCCGCTCGGTCATCAGCGCGCGGATGTTCTCCATGTGCTCGCGCAGATCGGCCGACTGATACGCCGGTTTGCGCTCCTTCGAGTAATCCAGCATGTTCAGCACCAGTTCGGAGATACGCTGCTGGCTCGTCTTCACCAGCTTCCACGCCACGTCGGTCATCTCCTTGCTGTTCATCTCCAGGCCCTGATCCATCAGGCCCGCGCCGCCTTTAAGCCCCTGCAGAATGTTTTTGATGCAGTGGGCGAGGCTGGCGACGGTCTGCCCGACCGCGGCCAGGCGCGCGGCCTTGATGTTCTCGTCAATCAGCCGCGCGTTCTGCACGACGATCCCCGCCTGGCTGCCGATCAGCGTCAGCAGTTGCAGATCCTCCTCCTTGAAGACCGACGCGCCCGAGGCGTCCGCGTTGATCACGCCGATGATCTCGTCGTGCGCGCGCAACGGCACGCACATCGCCGAACGGATGTTGTAGGCGAACACGCTGTTGGCCGTGTCGAAACCCGTGTCCGTCTGCGCGTTGCTGATCAGCAGCGACTCGCCCCGATCGATCACCTTGCGCACGATCGTGCGCGAATAGGGCACTTCCTCTGCGCCGCCGCGTGTGTCCAGCGAGCACTGATGCTGCAGCTCGTCGTGCGCCCTGTCCCACAGCAGAATGCTGCCGCGCTCGACCGGAATCGTCGCGAAGATCGACGTCAGAATTTTTTTGTACAGCTCCGTCAGGTCGTAGGTGCTGGTGATGATCGCCGAAATGTCATAGGCCGTGTGCAGCCGCTTGTTGAGCGCCTCGATGCGTTCCAACAGCCGCCCGGCCGATTGCTCGTGCTCCGCGGCCGGCTGCTCGCCGAGCACGCGCATGATCGTATAACCGTCCGCCGCGTCGGCCGGCCCGGCGTCGTCCAGGTGAAACTCCATCACCGCGCCGCCCAGTTGCAGCTCCGCTTTGTCGATCAGCGCGGCTTTGGTTACTTTCTGATGATTGACCAGCGTGCCGTAACTCGAGTTGGAGTCCTCCACGACGAACGTGCCGTCCGCCAGCGCGCGGATTTTCGCGTGTTGCCGCGAAACGCTGTTGTCGGTCAGGTTGATGTCGCAGGTCGGATTGCGGCCGATCAGATACTCGCCCGCCGTCAGTGGATACCGCTCGCCGGCCTGGGCTCCCTCTGTCACCAACAGATAGGCCATGGGACGATTTT
>CALBTQ010000728.1 GCA_937967875.1 uncultured Pseudomonadota bacterium | reverse complement strand
AGATCGTATTCGGTGACTGGAGTTCAGACGTGTGCTCTTCCGATCTCCTGCGAATGCCCGGCGATCAGCGCGGGCATCATCGTGTTTTCCAGCACGTCGAACTCCGGAATCAGTCCGTGGAACTGAAACACGAAGCCGATGCGCCGGTTGCGGAACTGCGCCAACTCGCGATCGTCGATGCCCGGCGGAAACACTTCGCGCCCGTCGAACAGCACGTTGCCGGTCGTCGGCCGCTCCAACGCGCCCAGCAAATACAGCAGCGTCGTTTTGCCCGCGCCCGATTCGCCGGTGATGCCCACCATCCGGCCGCTTTCCACCTGCATGTTCACGCCGTCCAGGACGTGCACCGGGCTTGCCGCCTCCAGGTAGGTCTTGACCAGATCGTGTACTTCGATCAACGCCATAAATGTTTACTCGTACCGCAACGTTTTGACGACATCAAGCCGCCCGGCAATGCGGGCCGGCGCGAGCGTGGCCACCAGGCTCAGCCCCAGCGAGGCGAGGAAGATGATCACGAAATCCAACACCTTGAAGGTCATCGGCAGCGTGTCGATGTAATACACGCGGGGATCGAGCCTGATCAGCCCGTATTTGATCTGAATCAGACAGATCGCCACACCCAGCGCCGCGCCGATGAACGTCCCGATGATGCCGATGAACATCCCCTGAATCAGCACGATGTGCTCGATGCGCCGCGCCGATGCGCCCATCGAGCGCAGCATGGCGATCGACTTCTTCTTGTCCATCACCGCCATGTACAGACCGGTGAAGATGTTCAACGACGCCACGAAAATGATGATGCACAAAATGATGTACATCACCAGTTTTTCCAACTTGATCGCCGAGAACAGGTTGCGGTTCATCTGCATCCAGTCCTTGGCGTAAAACGGCCACTTGAGCCGCTCTTCCACCGCGCGCGCCACCGTTTCCGACTGCCAGATGTCGGCGATGCGCACTTCGAGGCCGCTGATCGAATCGCCCGTGCCGAAAAACGACTGCGCCTGCTCAAGGTGGATGAACGCGAACTTCGCGTCGAACTCGTACAGGCCGCTTTTAAACAGGCCGACCACGACGAACGGTTGGGCCTTGGGCAGCACGCCCATCGGGCCGATCTCGCCCATCGGGTTGATCAACTGGATTTTCTCGCCGACGAACACCCGCAAGCTCGCGGCCAGTTCACGACCCAAAATCACGCCGGGCAGCATTTCCTTTTCGGAGTTCTCGCCCAGCGGCGCCATGACTTCCTGCGGACCGTCGAGCATGTCCAGCGAGCCGCGGTCGATCGAGTCGCCGATGCTCGTGACGTTGCCGGCGGTGTTCGGATCGATGCCGCGCACGATCACCCCCGCCGCGTGGTTGCCGGTCGAAGCCATGCCCTCGCCGTAGACGAAGGGGCTGGCCGCCAGCACGCCGGGCGCGCCCTGAATCGTCTCGACCACCTCCGGCCAATTCTCGATGCGGCTGTGGTGCGAGAGCACCAGCATGTGGCTGTAGGCGCCCAGGATCTTGTTGGTCATGTCTTCCTGGAAACCGGTGATGACCGCGAGCACGACGATGAGCGTGGCCACGCCGACCGCGACGCCCGTGATCGCAATGATGCTGATCACCGACAGAAACAAGCTCCGTCGCTTCGGGCGTAAAAAGCGGAGACCGACGAACCGCGCGAAACCCATCGTTTAGCTTTGTTCCTTTCGCATCTGCGGAAAGAGAATCACGTCGCGGATGCTGGCGCTGTTGGTCAGCAGCATCACCAGACGGTCGATGCCGATGCCCTCGCCCGCCGTCGGCGGCAGGCCGTATTCCAGGGCGCGGATGTAATCGGCGTCGTACTCGTGCGCTTCCTCGTCGCCGGCCTTCTTCGCCTCGACCTGCGCGACAAACCGGCCGCGCTGATCGTCCGGGTCGGCCAGCTCGTTGAAGGCGTTGGCGATCTCGTTGCCGTTGATGTACAGCTCGAAGCGGTCGACCACCTCGGGATTTTCGTCGTTGCGCCGGGCCAGCGGGCTGACTTCGGTCGGGAAATGGTAAATGAACGTCGGCTGGATCAGCTTGGACTCGACCAGTTCCTCGAAAATCAACACCATCAGCTTGCCGGGCGTCGGCTCGCCGACAATCTCGAGTCCGTGCTTTTTGCAGAATGCCTTGAGCGTCGCCGCGTCTTTCAGGTCCTCGACCGATAGGTCGGTGTATTCGGCCACCGCGTCGGCCATGCGCAGGCGTTTCCACGGCCGGGCGAAATCGATTTCCCGTTCCTGGTAGACAAAGCTCAACTTGCCGAACAGGCTGTGCGCCAGGAAGCAGCACAGTTCCTCGGTCAACTCCATCAATTGCTCGTAGGTCGCGTAGGCCCAGTAGAATTCGAGCATCGTGAATTCGGGATTGTGCTGCGTGCTGATGCCCTCGTTGCGGAAGTTGCGGTTGACTTCGAACACGCGCTCGAGCCCGCCGACGATCAACCGCTTGAGGTACAGCTCCGGCGCGATACGCAGGAACAGGTCCATGTCCAGCGTGTTGTGATGCGTGACGAACGGCCGCGCCGTGGCCCCGCCGGCGATGGGGTGCATCATCGGCGTTTCGACCTCGAGAAAGTCGCGCTCGCTGAAAAACACGCGCATCAGGCGGATGATTTCGCTGCGGGTGCGGAACACGTCGACCACGTCGGGATTCATGATCAAATCGAGATACCGCTGGCGGTAGCGCGTCTCGACGTCGACCAGACCGTGGAATTTTTCCGGCAGCGGCCGCATCGATTTGCACTGCAAGGTCAGTTCGTCGGCGGCCAGCGACAGCTCGCCGGTGCGGGTCTTCATCAGCTTGCCGGCGAAGGCGTAAATATCGCCGATGTCGGCCATCTTCTTAAAGGTCTGGAAGTTCTCCGGCCCGATCAGCTTCTTGGACAGCAGCACCTGCAAGCGGCCGGTGCGGTCGTATATATCCAGAAAAATGACGTTGCCGAAGTCGCGCTGGCCTTTCACGCGCCCGGCGATCGCGAAACGATCGGGAATCTGCTCGATCGCCTCAGCCTCTTTTTCCCCATATAAATCGAGCAGTTGCTGCGTCGTATGGGTTACCGAAACCGTCGTCGGGAACGGGTTGACGCCCTGTTCGCGCAAGGCCTGCGCTTTTTCCCGCCGCAGTTCGATCAGTCGATTGGTGTCCTCGTTCATTGCCTTAACCTTAGAGGGTAAAAATCCGCGTTACCCTAGAGTTAGTCGGGCCATTCTGTCAAGCCGAGCCGCCGTTTAAGATTCCACCCGGGAAAGCAGGTAAGCCTCGATAAAACGGTCCAAATCCCCGTCGAGCACCGCGTCCACGTTGCCCATTTCCACGCCGGTGCGCAGATCCTTGACCAGCCGGTACGGTTGCAGCACATACGAGCGGATCTGGCTGCCCCAGGCGATGTCCTTTTTCTGCGCGTTGACCGCCTGCCGCTCGGCTTCCTTCTCCTGCAACTTCAATTGATACAACCGGGCGCGCAGAACCTTGAACGCCGTATCCTTGTTGCGGTGCTGGCTGCGTTCGTTCTGGCACTGCACGACGATGCCGGTCGGGAAGTGCGTGATGCGGATCGCGCTGCTGGTCTTGTTGACATGCTGGCCGCCGGCGCCGCTGGAGCGGAAGGTGTCCACGCGGATGTCCTTTTCGTCGATCTCGATCTCGATGGTGTCCTCGATGTCGGGATAGACGAACACGCTGGCGAAGCTGGTGTGCCGGCGCTTGGCCGCGTCGAAGGGGCTGATGCGCACCAGGCGGTGGATGCCGTTTTCGGCCTTGAGCATGCCGAAGGCGTTCTTGCCGTGAATTTCCACCGTCGCGCTTTTGATGCCCGCTTCTTCGCCGGGCTGATGGTCGATCAACTCGGTTTCGAAGCCGCGCCGCTCGGCCCAGCGCAAGTACATGCGCAGCAGAATATCGGCCCAGTCCGACGCCTCGGTGCCGCCCGCGCCGGAGTGGATTTCCAGAATCGCATCGGCGGGATCGGCCTCGTCGGAAAACAGCATTTCCAGGCGCTGATCCTGCAATTTGGTTTCCAGCACCTTGAGCTTGGGCGGCAGTTCGGCGGCCAGTTCCTCGTCGCGGCTTTCCAGCGCCAGTTCGAGGGTCACCTCGACGTCCTCGACCATGCCTTCGAGCGCGCGCCAGGTTTCCAGCTCGCCCTCGATGTCGCTTTTTTCCTTGAGAATCGGTTTGGCCGCTTCGTTGTCGTTCCAGAAGCCGTCGACCGCGATCTGCGCCTCCAATTCGGCCAGTCGCGTCTGTTTTTCGGCTAAATCAAAGATACCCCCGCAGCTCATCGAACAATTTGCGAGCTTGGGTGACGCGTTCTTTGTGGTCTTCGATCATTTGGTTTTTTCCTTACGTCGTCGCACGGCGCCGATCGCGAGAAACAATAGGATTCCCGCGTAAATCACCGCAGCCACGTACGCGGCGACATCGCCGATTGTGGCATATACCGTGCGGATGTCCAGCGTTTTGACCGTCCCCACGTACGTCGCGGGCACATAGATGTCGGTCGCTTTTATCGTCCGGCCCAGCGGATCGATGATGCCGCTGATGCCCGTGTTCGCCGCGCGGGCCACGTAGCGCCGGTTCTCGACCGCGCGCATGGCCACCTGGTCCCAGTGCTGATAAGGCGCCGACGTTTTGCCGAACCAGGCGTCGTTGGTGATGGTCACCAGGAACTTCGCCCCGAGGTTCGTCAAGCGCCGGACCGTCGTCGGGTACACCGCCTCGTAGCAGATGAACACCGAGAACGGCGCCCTAGGAAACGGCATCAATTTGTAGATGCCGCTCGGCTCGAAATTGAGCGTCCCGCGGATCTCCTGCCCGGCCAGCCGTTGCAGCCAGTGCTTTTTCGGGATGTACTCGCCGAAGGGCACCAGCCGGTTTTTATCGTACCAGGCGATGTCCTCGCCCTCGGGCGATACCAGCACCGCGCTGTTGTGGCTCGTGAACGGTCCGCGCGGATCTTCGCGATTCTTGCGGATGTCTTTGACCGGCACGCCGGTCAGCACGTAACGCTCGGTCACTTCGGCGTAGCGCGCGATTTCCGGATGCAAGTGCCGCCAGCGTTGCTGCCGCCGGGCGATCGCCGTTTCCGGGAAAATGATCAACTCCGCGCCCTGCTCGGCCACGTGCACCGCCATGTCCTCGTATTCGTCCATAATCCGCAGCCGGTGATCGGGCTTCCACTTGATCGACTGGTCGACGTTGCCCTGGAGCAGGCCGACGGTCACCGTCTCGCCCCGGGACATGATTTGCTCGATCTGCCCGGTGCGCACCGCGCCGTAGATCATCCCCGCCGCGACCAGCGCGACCAGCACGGCCGTCTGCGCCTTAGGGAACAGCTCTTTCTTGCGCGCAAATTGCCACAAGTGGAAAAACACGACGTTGCCGAAGGCCAGCAGCCAACCCAGGCCGTGCTCGCCCACCAGATCGAATGTCTGCTTCAACAATGGAATACGAAACGCGGCGCAGCCCAAAAGTTCCCAGGGAAATCCGCCGAGGATCCAGGTCCAGCTCCAGTCCCAGAAAACCCAGGCGACCGGGAAGACCAGCCACAGCGGCAAACCGCGGGTTTTCACCGCCCAATGCGTCGTAACGAAGGCGGCCAGCCACGACAGCGCGATGAACGAGGTCATCAGCAGCAAAATCAGCACGGCGGCCGCCGCGGGAATCGGCGAGAAATAGGAGATCGTATAGACGATCCAGTACAGCTTGCCGGTCAGCGCGACCAGCCCGGCGACCCAGCCCAGGCGCATCGCGCGCTTGCGGTCGTCGGTCGCCAGCAGCGCGTCCAGCAGCGGCACGAAGCACACGAAGCCCAGAAATCCCAGCCCCAGATGCGGGAACATGAACACGTACAGCACGGCGGTGACGTAGGCCGGCCAGGCCGTCTTCCACCGGCGCAGCAACAGGCCGATCACCCAGGCCACGACAAGGAAAAAGCCCAGATATTCCAGCACCAGACTGGGCGCGCCCAGCAGACGCAGCACGCCGTACACGGCGTTGACCAACACCGCGACGATCAACAGCACGCGCATCGGCGTCCAGAATTTTTGCTTTGTTCCTTCGCTCATTTACCTTTCCGCCGCTGACATAATCGCCCGTCAAAGGGTGATGGATGATAACAAACGTGGCGGGGGATGCAACTTAAGGTTTTACCGCGATAACCAGATACAATTCCAGTCCCTGCGGATCCAATTCGATCAACTGGAAATCCTCCGGGTGCGCGCGGGCCCAAATGCGCTCCAAGGGGAAACCACCCTCGTCGTAGCGCATGTATTCGCGCTCCTCGCGCGCCAGCCGCTCGACGACGAGGTACTCGATTTTTTCTTCCAGCAGGGCATTACGCCAGAGCGCGTAGTCCGGCGCGCGCCGCCGCCAGTTATCCTTTTCGCGGTTGCGGTTCAGGTTGCCCTGCGCCTCCGCTTCATGCACGTAATCGTGCAGAAGCGCCCCCCGGCGGCCGTCGACGTTCACGTAGGTCACGCGCGTTGCACCGCCCCGCCCGGCCAGGTAGTACGGCCGATTGCGCCCAGCGTAGGCGACAGTCTTGGGCCGCAGCCGCCACAAATGCGCGTAGCCGGTCAGCGGCATTTCGCGCAGCACGCCCCCGCCCGCGCGCATATACGCTCCCCGGTCGATCTGTGCGGGCCACAGGGCGATCGTCGCGCCCAACAGCAGCAAGGCCGTCCAATACCATCCGCGCGCGGCATGGCGACGCAACAGGAACGCGGGCACGCCCATGCCCAGCAGCACGACGAGCGAGACCAGCCAGCCCGCCGGTTGCAGCCAGCCCGACGCGGCCACCGGCAGCAAGCCGAGATGAAACGAACGGCCCGGTCCGACGAGCATCAGGCCGATCACCGGCGTGAGCAACGCGATAAGCAGGCTCGCGTTGCGACGGCCGATCGGCCAGCGGGCCAGCGGCAGCAGCGACAGACCGACGACCCAGAGCAGAAACCGATCCTGGGAGTTGTAGGGAACGAAGATGAAATGCCACAGCAACGCCATCGGAGCGATCCAGCCCACCGCGCGCCACGGTCCGCGCCGGCGCAGAAACGACAAGGCGACGATCATCCCGCCCACGCCCAGCGGCACGAACCACACGCCGTAAGCCTGCATCGTCACCGCCAGCGCCGCCGGCAGGTTCGGGGTATGGAAGGAACTGGCCAGCATCGCCGCGCGCCCGTAGGCCCCGGCGAACCACAAAAATTCCGCCGGGAACAGCGGATTGCCCGCGACGATCCAGTTGCGCAGATACCACGGTGCGCCGCACGCCAACAACGGCAACGCCCAGGCGAGCGCCGCCCGCGCGCGTCCTTGCTTCCACAACAACGCCAGCGACGGCAGCGCGATCAACGGCGCGTAGGCCAGCGCCAGAAACTTCACGCCCGCCGCCATGCCCAACGCCGCACCGCCCAGCGCCGCATAGGAAAAGCGCGGTTCGTGCGCGTATTCGAGCGCCAACGCCAGCGCCGCCAGCAGACACGCGGCCATCATCAAATCGACGTTCGCTCCCGCCGCCTGCACGAAGGCCCACGGCACGAGCGCGAAGGTCGGCGCCGGCAGATAGATCGTCCACTCGTCGCGCCCCAAGCGCCGCGACAACAGCAGCAGGCTCAACGCCGCCAACGCCAAAAACGGAAACTGGCCGATCTTGGCCAGCGCATCCAGCCCCGCCAGCTTGAAGGCGAACTCGCCGGGCGTCGCGCCGGCGAACGGAGCCATCAGCCACGCGTACCACAGCTCGCCATGCGCCGGCGCGTACGCGGGCGCGGCGTCGCCGAAGGGCGTATCCATTAAGAAGATGCGCCCCGTGCGCAACCACTGGGCCGGGAAATGCAGATGATAGGTCAGCGCGTCGTAATCCAACGCCGGATACGCCGCGCGCGCCGCGAGCATGCCCACCGCGATAGTCACGGCGAACAACACAAAAGCGAGCAGGCCACGGGGCGCGGCGGGCCATGACTCGCCGTCCTGCGGGGCGGGCGCGAAAAATTTCATCGACACCAGCAACGCCGACGCCGCGACCCACAGGGCGACGGTCAGCGCCGCGAAATTCATCCATCCGACAAGGCCCAACGCGCCGACGATCAGCGCAACGAAAACGAACGCGCCCAGCAGAGCGACGGTCGCACGCAACACCGGGTCGCGACGGGCGATCGTCAGTCGCGCGAAGGCCAATGCGGCGACGACAACCGGTGCAATAATCAACCCGGCGCGGGCCAAATGGACGAATGTGTAAAGCATGGTAAAATCATGCACGTAATCATCTTGACACACAAGCAATAACAGGGTTCGCTGGAAACCGTCGACGATCAGGGGGAGGAATCGATGGCCGAACGGGGAGCGGTGCTGTCCATCCCGATTCTCGCGCTCTTGTTTTTCCTGCTGGTTCTGCCGGCCGCCGACGATCCGGGCGCGCCCTTCACTTCCGCATCAAACACCAGTTTCAACGTATGCGTCGATCAGGCCCCGGGCGTCACGCTCACGACGATGCCGGTGATCGCCGTGACGCGGCTGCTTACCGACAATGCGGTGCGCCAACGCCATCTGGCGCGGATGCTCACTCTCACGCTGCTGGCGCTGATTGCGGGCGTGATGCTCTTTCGCCTGCTGCCCGCCTGGGGCGTCAACGACGGCCTGCGGCTGATCGCCGTGGGCGCGTTTTGCGTGAGCACCTTCGCCTGGGCGTCGTTCACGACGCTGAGCGGTTCGGGATTCGCCACGGCGCTGGCGCTCATCGGCGTGCTGCTGCTGGTCGATTACCGGCGGCAACCGTCGCTGAAAAAGGCGGCGCAAAGCGGGCTGAGTTTCGGCCTGGCGATCGTCTTCGATTATGCCGCCGTCGCGCTCGCGCTGCCGGCGCTGGCGTACTTCGTTTCCGTCGAACGACACGCCGCGCGCGTCTCGACGTTCGTCGCGACAAGCTTTCTGCTGCCCGCCGCGATCGTCGCGCCGCACAACCTGATCGTCTTCGGCGAACCGCTGCCCGCCGGACTGTTCGCCTGGAGCGTGCCGACGTCGACGATCTTCGAGCAACTGTTGATCCGCCCGGCCAAGGGCCTGTTCTTTTGGAGCCCCGTGCTGCACGTCGGACTGATCGGCATGATTCTGATGATCCGTCACCTGCGGCGCGAAGGATTGCTGCTGGCCGGGATGTTCCTGGCGCTGACGACTCTCGTCGCCGGGCGCACGGGGGTGGTCGACGAGGCGGGCTTCGGGCCGCAACGCCTGGCGCTGCTGGTCGGGCCGTTGATCGTCGCCGCGGCGTGGCTGGCGTCGCTGACCGGCGCTTACGGGCGCGGCATTTTCGCGGGGCTGGCCGTCGGCTCGAGTTTGCTGGCGGCGATCGGCGTGACCGTCGCGCCGGCGATGCCCGGCCGCCTCGCCAATCCGTTGTGGGAATTCGCGCTGCCGCTGCTGCGTGAGAATATCGGCGCGGCGCAGGCCTTCGGCATGTCGGTGCGCGGCGGATTCTGGCTGTCGCTCGCGCTGGTCGTCGCGTTGTGGCTGGTCGTTTTATGGTATGCTGAAAAGAACCACGAACAACCCGACCGGCGGTTTCATCGCGGCCTGGCGGCGACCCTCGCCCTGGTCTGCGTGTTTTACGCGGGGGTTTCGCCCTTGCTGGCGACGACGGAAGAGAGCGTGTTGCATCGAGTGAAAGGCGAGTACTTCATGGCGCAGCAAGCCTACCCGCGGGCCGCGGACGAGTTCGCGCGGTCGGCGGCGGTGCGCGCCGATCCCTGGACCTACTATTACCTCGCCCGCGCGTATTATCTGTCGGGCCGCGAGGCCGATGGCGACGCGGCGCTGCAGCGCATGCTGGAAATCGACCCGACCTTCCAAAAGGGCGACGAGCCATGAAGCGCGTGCTGTTCGTTTTGTTGATCGCGATGATTCTGTTCATCGCCGCGCAACCGCTGTTAGCGCCGTACCAGCACGCGGGACACAGCGCCTACGTCGATTTGTCGCGCGCCCAAGCCTTTCACCAGGCGGTGGTGCACGGCGATTTCACGCCGCGCTGGATCATGGATTTTTATTTCGGATACGGCAGTCCGATATTCAATTTTTACGCGCCGCTCACCTACTACGCGATCGAGATGTTCCGCCTGGTCGGCCTGGACGCGCTGTGGGCGCTCAAGCTGACGTACCTGCTTTTCTGGCTGCTGGCGGCCTGGGCGATGTTCCGGCTGGTCGGCGAGGTGATCGATCCCGACGGCGCGCTGGCCGCCGCGGCCGTGTACAGCGTCGCGCCCTACCTGTTGGTGGACGTGTACGTGCGCGCGGGCATCGCCGAATTTTCCTGCTTCGCCTTCGTGCCGCTGACGCTGCTGGGCGTCTGGCGTTCGGCGCGCGACACCTCGAGCTTCGGGCCGCTGCTGGCCGCGCTGGGACTGGCCGGACTGACCTGCGCGCACAACATCACCGCGATGGTCACCGCGCCGTTTTATTTTCTGCTCGCGTTGCTGGTGGCGGAAAATTCGCGCGCGTTGGTGCGCACGTGGGGCGCGCTGGCGTTGGGCATGGCGTTGGCCGCGTTTTTCTGGCTGCCGGCGATCGCCGAGAAAAACACGGTCGGTACGCTGGAAAACCTGACCGGCGGCTTTTTCGATTTTCACAACCACTTCCTGTATCCGGCGCAGTTGTTCTTGCGCAAATGGGGCTTCGGCGGCAGCGCGCCGGGTCCGAACGACGACATGGGTTTCATGTTCGGCGAGTTGCTGTGGTTGGGCGTGGTGCTCGCGCCGGCGGCGCTGATGTTCACCAAGCTGCGCGACGACGAGGTGCGGTTTCGCGCAACGTGGTTTTTCTTCGGCGCGACGGCGATCTTTCTGCTGATGACCCAGCCGCTGACGCGCGTGCTGTGGGAGCATCTGCCGCTGCTGCCCTTCGTGCAGTTCCCCTGGCGTTTTCTGTTGCCGGCGACGGCCTTCGGCGCGGTGTTGATCGCCGTGCTGCCCGCGGTGTTCAACGAGCGCATGCGGCCGTGGATCGCGGTGGGCATCGCGCTGGCGGCGCTGGCGGCGTCGGCGGGCTTTTTGACGGTCCGCTACGTGTTTCACGATACGCAACACAACGCGATGGTTTTCACCAACCGCGATCAAGCGGCGCTGGCGCAGCACGACAAGCGCCTGGCGCGTCCGGATCTTTTCCTCAGCCCCGGCCTGATGCGGCAACTGGGCGTGACCAGCACGGCGCGCGACGATTACCTGCCCATCGGCTGCACCAAACCGCCGCAGCGCATGCCCGAGCAGCCGCTGGTCACCGAAGACTCGCAAACGACGATCCTGTCGGCGGCTTACGGTTATCCCTACATTCGCGCCGAAGTGAAAGCCGCCTACACCGAAAAGCTGGTCTTCAACCATTTCTTTTTCCCCGGCTGGCAGGCGACGGTCGACGGCATTCCCACCGAGCTGCACGCGGAGCCGGAAACGGGGCGCATGGCGCTGGTCGTCGGCCCGGGGCGGCACGCGATCGACCTCCGCTTCAAAGACACGCTGCTGCGCACCTTCGCCAAGCTGGTCTCGATTTTCGCGCTGATCATCTTCGTCATCTGGACCTGGGTCGCCATTCAGATTCGGAGAGAAGATTGAAGCGCCGTCTGCCCGATCTGCTGGTTTTCGCCGGGCCCTTCGCGCTGTACCTGGCGACGATGCTGCCTACGCTGCACCTGGGCGATTCGGGCGAACTGACCGTCGGCGCGACGATGTTCGCGGTGCCGCACGTGCCGGGGTACCCGTTGCTGGCGATGCTCGGACACCTGTTCGCGCAACTGCCGCTGGCCAACGCCGCGTGGCGAGGCAATCTGCTGAGCGCTTTTTTCGGCGCGCTGGCGGTGTGGATGACCTACCGGATGCTGGTGGAGCTGACCGGCAAACGGTTGATCGCCGTCGTCGCCGCGCTGGCCTTCGCCGGCACCTACACGCTGTGGGAACAGTCGCTGAAGATCCGCGCCTATCCGCTCAACACGTTTTTCGCCGCGCTGGTCATCTATCTCGCCCTGCGCTGGCAGGCGACCAACGACCGCCGCTTTCTGCTCAGCGCGTTTTTCCTTTACGGGCTGGGGATGGCCAACCACGAGATTCTGCTGGTTGTCGGCGCCGTACCACTGGCGCTGATGATCGCCAACCGCGAGAATGTGAGCCGGCGCGACGTCGTGCTGGCCGCGACGCTGATCGGCCTGGGCGTGTCGGCGTACCTGTACATTCCGCTGCGCGCGGCGACCGACCCGGTGCTCAACTGGGGCGAGCCCGACTCGCTGCCGCGCCTGCTGGACGCGCTGCTGCAAAAACAATACAGCGGCAAGATGCTCAACCCGGACTGGGGCGCGAAGGCGAACATGCTGGGCATCATCGGCCGGAGCATGATCGACGAGGCCGGGCCGGTGATTTTCGCGTTGGCGTTGGCGGGCCTGGCGCTGTTGGGTTTCCGGCGTCCGTCGCTGCTGATCGGCCTGCTGTTGCTGATCGTCGCGAATGTCGCGCTGCGCATCAACTACATCGGCGTCGACGAACAATATCAGGTGCGGCGCTATTTGATTTCCTCGTACCTGGCGTTGATCGTCGGTTTCGCGTGGCTGCTGAGCGAAGTGCAAAACAAGGTCGTTGCACATCTATCGCCCGTGTGGGGGCGGCAGCTCGCGTTTCTCGGGCTGGCGATTCTGGCCGCGTGGCCGGTTATGCGTCACGCGCGGGCGAATGAGCAAAGCGGCAACTGGGTCGCCTATGAGGCGTGGCAAAACGCGCTGAGTCACCCCGAACCCGGTTACGCGCTGTTTGTGGGCGGCGACAACAATCTCTTTCCGCTGTGGTACCTGCAGATGGTCGAGAAGCGTCGCCCCGACGTGATCGTCATACCGCGCGGCGGCTTCGCCAGCGATTGGGTCATGGGCATGTTCGGCCCGCAGTTGCCCTTCGCCGCGATCGGCGTGCGTCCGGAATTTACCGATCTGCCCGAGGCCGACGCGTACTTCATTTCGACCCTGGCCAATTTGCTGGAAGAACCCGGGCCGCCGCTGGCCTTCGTGTTCGACATGGTGACGCCGGAGGCCACGCAACAGCGCTTCGCCGCGCTGAAGGCGCAAACGAGCACGCGGCACGAGGGCGCGCTCACCTGGTGGCGGGCGGCGGAAAACGAGAGTTTCGATCCCGCGCGGGTCTGGCGCTATTACCAAACCGCGTCGATCACCGACGCCACGCTGGCGCGCGATCATCACACACAGATCGTCGCCGAGGATTATAGCGTGTACTTCGATTTTCTGGCGCAGGCGTCGGCCCAACGCGCGGACTTCGCCGGAGCGACGTACGCCTACCAACGCGCGCTGCTGGCCAATCCGCGCGACGACGTGGCGATGGTGCATTGGGCCAACCAACTGGCCGCCGGCGGCAACTTCAAGAACGCGATCGAGCTCTACGAGCGCGCGATTAACGTCGCGCCGAGCGACTGGCGGCACTACCACAATCTGGCGATCATTCTGGAAGCGGCCGGAAAGACCGAGCGGGCCGCGGCCGTGCGCACGCAGGGCGAGCGTTACAAGAACTGAGCCTTGATGCCCAGGTACGGCAGGAACGGCAACTGGTAGATCGTCTGGCGCTTGGGCTTGTCCAACCCTTCTTCATCCTCGTACCAGTACCCATAGAGATTGCGCGCGTTGTAGACGTTGTATATTTCGAAAAAGCCCACCAGGTCGATGCGCTTATGCGGATGCCACGTGCGTTCCACGCGCACGTCGAGTTTGTGGTACAGCGGATAGCGCGCGGAGTTCAGGCGTCCCGCCTGCGCTTCCCAATAACGCAGGAAGGTGCCCGGATTTCGCTCGATCCAATCCTCGACCGGCGTGTAGGGCTTGCCCGAAGCCAGGCGAAAGCTGGAGGAAAACACCCAATCGTCCAGCGGCCGGAAGTTGGCGACCAGCGACAGCGTGTGCCGCTGATCCTGCGCCGGATAATACCAGCCGTACATGCCCAGGCCGTCGTTGTACTGCACTTCCGACAGCGTGTAGGCCAGCCAGCCGTCCCACCAGTCGGCCATCTTCTTTTGGAAGAACACCTCAAGTCCGTAGGCCTTGCCGTAGCCGCTGTTGGTATAGTTAATGTCGGGCAGCTCGTTTTGCAGCAGCAGGTTGAAGGTTTCGGTGAGGCTCAGTTCCTGCCCCTGGAGTTTCATCACCTGCAGGTCGTCGAACTCCTTGTAGAACGACTCGACGCGCAACATCATGTGCTCGCCCAGGCCCTGTTCCAGGCCGACCACATAGTGCGTTTGACGCTCGGGGCGCAGGCGCGGATTGCCCAGTTCCTCGTCGGTGGCCAAAAAGTTGAACGGTGGAATGTAGTACAGACCCCAAGCCAGTTTGAGAATCGTTTCCTTGGCGAGGTTCGTCGCCACGCTCACGCGCGGGCTGGCCACCCAGCCGTCGGCGGTGGCCATGTAATGGTCCAGGCGCGCGCCGACGTTCGAGCGCAGGCGATCGGGGATGATTTCCGCCTCGTGCTGCGCGTAGAAGCCGTAGACCTCGATGGGGTCGATCTGGTCGAACTCGATGTCGAAGGTGTCCTGCTCGTTGGCGAAGCGCGCGCCGGCCACGTACTGCGAAATCGGGAAGGCGCTGCGCAACGTCATGTCGATGCGCGAGTACACACCGCCGAACTTGAACACGTTGCGTCCGAGGTCGAACATCACGTCCTCGTTGACGTAGAACCCGTTGGCCTGCGCGTGGCCGTACATGTTTTCGGTGGCCGAGGTCAGCGTGGCGTCGACATTGAGAATCTGGTAACTGACGACGGTATTGAGCAACAGCCACTCCAGCGGCATGAACGACCAATCCAGGCCGTACACCTGGGTGATCTGCCGATAGAAGGCGTCGCCTTCGTCGACGTTGCTCGGGTTTTCCTCCAGCGCGGCCTTGGCGCCGTCCTCGCTGCGCATGAGGAAAGCGAGAAAGCGGTTCTTGCTGTCAGGCTCGAAGCTCAGGCGGCCGAACACGTCGGAAAACACGGGAATCGGCACGTCGGTCCAGTCGAGCAAGCGCAGCATGTAATCGTAGTAGCTGCGCCGCGCGGAAAAGACCCAGGTGGCTTTTTTGCCCAACGGGCCGCTGCCGCGCATCGAGCCGGAAAGCATCGAGAGGCTGATTTCGCCGTCGGAGTGATCGCGGTTGCCGTCTTTGTATTTAACGTCCAGCACGCTGCCGGTGGCGAAGGGGTACTGCGCCGGGAAACCCGCCGCGTAAAAGGTGAAGCTTTCGATCAGCTCGGTGTTGATCACCGACAGACCGACGCCGAAGTGATACGGGTTGGCCAGCAGTTGGTTGTCGATGACGATCAGGTTTTCCCACGGGTTCGAGCCGCGCACGTACATGTCGCTGGTGAAGTCGGTGTTGGAGACGATGCCCGGCAGTGTTTGAATCGCCTTGGTGATGTCCTCGAAGGCGCCGGCGTTGTCGGCGATTTCCTCGCGGGTGAAATGATGCGCGCTG
>CALBTQ010000727.1 GCA_937967875.1 uncultured Pseudomonadota bacterium | reverse complement strand
AGATCGTATTCGGTGACTGGAGTTCAGACGTGTGCTCTTCCGATCTATCTTCGTACTGTTCCATCAGGTACTTACGGGTGACGCCGACATTGATGTGATCCCAGGGCAGCGTTTCGTCAAACGATCGCGGGCGCATAAGAATCGCGTGGGTGTTCTGTCCCCAGGCGCGCAAACCGGCGGGAATGTTTCCCTCGCGATCGACCAGCCGCGCCAGTTCGGCCGTGCGCCGATCGCCGACCGACAGCAGGGCCTGCAGCACGGAATCGTTCATCGATTCGGTTTGCACCTCGACGTTGGGTACGCGGCGCAAGCCCTGACGGATGACGTCCAGCCGCTTTTTCAGCTCCTTCGGATCGCCGAACGCATGCCACTGGAACGGCGTATGCGGTTTGGGAATGAACGGATTAACGCTGATCGTCAGCTTACCCGCGCGACCGTGCGCCTTCCATTGCTCCATCGCCGCCTCGCGGGCGCGTTGAACCAACTCGATCAGCGCGATCATGTCGTCCAACTCCTCGGTCGGCAATCCGACAAGGAAGTACATTTTAATGTTGCGAATGCCCGCGGCGACGGCCCGGCTCACCTCGGCGAGAATTTCCTCGTCGGTAACCGGCTTGTTGACCACTCGCCGCAGACGCTCCGAACCTGCTTCGGGCGCGACCGCCACCGAGGCCAGTTTGCCCCGTTTCAGCATTTGCCACTGCGTTTCGCTCAGGCTGCCCAGGCGCAACGACGAAAGGGTGACGCGCTCGTGTTCGGCCAGCGCCAACCAGGCGTCCAGTTGCGGATGCGCCGATACGTTCGCTCCGACCAGTCCAAGCGTCCGCTGCCCCAGATCGGGCAGGGGCGCGTGCGGCGGTTTCGCCGGTCGATAGGGCAGAAAGAGATGTCCGGCGGCGCAAAAACGGCAACGCTGCGTGCAGCCGCGTCCGGTTTCCAACAACAGCGCGTCGCCGAACGCGGCTTCAGGAGCGCGCAGATGTGTACGCGTCTGCAATGGATCGATGATCTTTTCCTTGGGGATTTTCACCTGAGCCGGAAAATCGTGTTGCGCCTGTACGCCGAGAAACGCGCCATTGGGTGCGTATTGCGGCTCGTAATAGCGGCCGACATACGCGCCGGGCACGCCGGCCAGGCCCCGCAGAAAATCGTCACGGTCGGCCGGATCGTTTTCCCGTAGGTACGCCAGGAACGGACCGAGCGCCGCTTGCCCTTCGCCCAACAGGCACACATCGGCGAACGCAGCGGCCGGTTCGGGATTGAGCATCGCGACCACGCCGCCGACCACGATCAACGGCTGATGCGCGCTGCGTTCTTCCGCCAATTGCGGCACACCGGCCAGACGCAACAGGCCCGCGAGCCGCACCAGGTCGTTTTCGAAGGAGAGGGAGACGAACCACACGGCGTTTTGTGCGGCGGGGCGATCGCTGTCGACGCCGGTCAACGTTTCGGCTTCCGCCTCGCCGATCAACTCGGCTTCAGGCCAGACCACGCGATCCACCGACAAACCGGCTTCGCCCAGTGCATGGATCAACCATTGGTAGCCGAGGTTGGCCATCGCCACGTGGTAAGGACCGGGGTACACCGCGCATGCGCGCGGCGAACCCTTGGCCGACGGACTTTCGCCCGTTTCGGCTTTGCGCCAGGCATCGTGTTGTTTTTGCGTTTTACGACCCATCGGCGGCAAGGTAGCAACAAAGCGGGCGGCAGGCAATCGATCGTTTACAACTTACTCAGGTAATAGATGCAGTTGACCAGCAACAAAGCGCACGTGTTGGTCAGGGCGGACGGCGCCATTTCGAAGCCAAAATAAATCGACCGTTATTCTTTGACGATCGCGGCGTAATCGGCGCCGATGATCCGCTCGGCCAACATGGTTGCGCCGGCCGGGGCCGGTAGGAAGTCATGGTACAACAACTGCAGCGAGGGGCTGAAAAGCGCCAACCGGTCGTCGTCGACAACGCCCAGGTTGTTGGGTGTGGTGTAAATGGAGTGCGTGCTGTTGACCACATCGATCGACGTGGCGAACAAATCGATATCGCCGCCGGACCATCCGACCGGATAGCCCATGTAGTCGAAGAGGACTCCACCGCCGTAAAACACGCCGAGCATCGGCAGGTCTTCGGCTTGCATGCGCTCCACAGCGGCTGTTTCATACCACGTGGTGCTCGAGTCGATCAGGACGACGTCCATATCGGTGAAATCGCCGATGGTCACGTAATCCTCGGGCAATTCGTACGAGTCGATGCCGTAGTAATAGAAAATGTCTGCGTAATCGGTCAGATAGTCCACGTTGTCGTGGATGATCAACAGATTGATCCAGTCGTCGTCATCGTCGCCGGTGTCGTCGTCGCCGGTGTCGTCGTCGGCGGTATCGTCGTCGGTCGTGTCATCGTCATCATCATCCGAATCCATGCCGCCGACGCCGCCGGGATAATCATCGAGAATCGTATCGTCGTCATCGTCGTTGCTACAGCCCACCGACGACGCAACCACGGTAGAAACCAAAATCAGCAGAATGCCGAAAAAGCGAATGCTCATGTTCGCCTCCTTCTTGCTATCAATATTATACCGCAAGTCGCACATTTCAATAAGCCTTTGAGTTCCTACTTGATTTTCCTCTTTATTGCCGATAGCGTGAAAAATCATTCACCCGGTGAATAAGTTGACGTGATTGCGCGCAACGGTCCCTGCGCGAAATGTGCAATGCGTGGAGGCAGGATGAGGGCGATTCGAGAAAATCGGGTTATCGGCGCCGACGGCGTGCCCATTTGGTATCGGGCGATCGGCGAAGGCCCCGCGATCGTTTGCTGCAACGGCGTGGGCGTTTCCACGTTTTTCTGGCATTACCTGGCCGAATATTTCGGCGATACGCACAAAGTCGTCGTGTGGGATTATCGCGGGCACGGCGAAAGCGGTCTGCCCAACGACTTCGACAATTGGACGATGGAAAAAAACATCACCGATCTGACCGCGGTGATGGACGATGCGGACATCGACCAAGCCGTCCTGGTCGGTCATTCGATGGGCTGCCAGGTCGTTCTCGAAGCGTGGCGGCATATTCCCGAGCGGATCGCCGCGTTGATTCCCATGCTCGGAGCCGCCGGGCATCCGGTGAAGACCTTCTTCAACACGGAGCTGTCCGAGTACGTTTTTAAATTCGGATATTATTTCGGAATGAACCATACCGGCATCACCCAACGGGTGAAGCATTTCATTTCCGGTCTGAATTTGTCGTACCACGTGGCGCGATTGATCGTGATCGATCCGCAATTCGCCGGCAAAGATGATTTCAAACCTTATTTCGAACATTTCGGGAAGATCGATCCGCGCGCCTTTTTCGCCATGGCCGAGGCGATGGCCGAACACTCCGCCGTCGATATTCTGCCGGAAATCACCGCCCCGGTGTTGGTCGTCGGCGGCGAGCATGATGTCTTCACTCCCTATTATCTGACCGAACAGATGTTGCGCTCCATACACGGAGCGGAATTGTTGCAAATAAAGCGTGGTTCACATGCGGCACTGATCGAACAGCCGCAGTTGATCAACCTGCGTCTGGAAAAGTTCTTTCGCGAGCGATTGCCCGAATGGGATCGAAAAGTTGGAAGTTGACATTAACCCGCGCACATCGGTAGGATAATCAAGAGGTGGAGGGCTCTCCCCAACCCTCAGACAAGGGTGCGTAACGTTCGTACATTAATTTGCTTTCAATTGGGAGCGGCGCATGGCTGAATCGCCGGCGAAAGAAAGTTATGTAAAGGGATCGCTTACGCAGGTT
>CALBTQ010000726.1 GCA_937967875.1 uncultured Pseudomonadota bacterium | reverse complement strand
CACCGAGATCTACACTCTTTCCCTACACGACGCTCTTCCGATCTTCACCGTCGATGAATTGTTCGACGCCATCGAGCAACAATGCGCCAGCGGCATCGATTACATCACCGTGCATTGCGGCACGACGCGCAGCGCATTGGCGCAACTGGAAAACAGCGGGCGGCAGATGGGCATCGTCAGCCGCGGCGGCAGCCTGATCACCGCGTGGATGAAACTCAACGACGCGGAAAATCCGCTCTTCGAATTTTATGACCGCTTGGTGGCCATCTGTCACGAATACGACGTCACATTGTCGCTGGGCGATTCGCTGCGGCCGGGGGCCGTCGCCGACGCCACCGACCGGGCGCAAATCGAAGAGTTGATCATCCTGGGCGACCTGGCGCGGCGCGCGCGGGAAGCCGGCGTGCAGGCGATGATCGAAGGCCCCGGGCACGTGCCGCTCAACCAGGTCGTCGCCAACGTGCAGATTCAAAAGCGGCTGTGCGACGGCGCGCCGTTTTACGTATTGGGGCCGCTGACCACGGACATCGCGCCGGGTTACGACCACATCACCGCGGCCATCGGCGGCGCGGTGGCGGCGGCGGCGGGCGCCGATTTCATTTGTTCCGTAACGCCGGCCGATCACCTCACGTTTCCCGACGCGAAGTACGGGCGCCAGGGCGTGATCGCCGCGAAGATCGCCGCGCACAGCGGCGACATTGCCAAAGGCATTCCCGGAGCGCTGGAACGAGATCGCACGATGAGCAAAGCGCGCCACGAATTGGATTGGGAAACCATGTTCGCCACCTGCATCGATCCGACCGTCGCCAAGGCGCGGCGGCAGGCCAGTGAGGACGCGGGCAACCAGGTGTGCACGATGTGCGGCGAACTGTGCGCGATTCAAACCTACAAGAGGGCGATGAAGAAATGATTCGGATTCAACTCAACGAACGCTCGCTGACGCTGGCCGAAGGCACGCCGTTGTCGCAGTTGCGCGCCGACGCGATGCCCGACGCCGACGTCGTCATTTACAACGGGCACCAGATCGCCGAGGACGTCACGTTGCTGGACGGCGATCAGGTCGTGCTTTGGCGCAAGGGACGGCAGCCGTCGCGCGAGGAACTCGAGGCGCTGCTGGTCGCCCGTCACACGCCGGAGGTGCACCGCCGGGTGAAAAACGCGACGGTGGGCATCGCGGGCCTGGGCGGCCTGGGCAGCGCGGTGGCCGTGGCGCTGGCGCGCACGGGCGTGGGGCGGCTCAAGCTGGTCGATTACGACGTCGTCGAGCCCAGCAACATCAACCGGCAGCAGTATTTCCTCGATCAGCTCGGCCGGCCCAAGGCGGAAGCGCTGGCCGAAACGCTGGCGCGCATCAATCCGTTCACCGTCGTCGAACCCACCGTGCTGCTGATCGACGAGGAAAACATTTTCCCCACGCTGGCGGGCTGCGACGTGCTGGTCGAGTGTTTCGACGATCCGGCGACTAAGGCGATGTTCGTGCGCGTCGCCGCGCCGCTGACGCCGGTGGTCGCAGCCAGCGGCATGGCCGGGTACGGAACGGCCAATGAGATCCACACGCGACGCGCGATGAAAAATTTGATTCTGGTCGGCGACGAGACCAGCGAGGCGCAACCGGGCCGAGGCTTGATGGCGCCGCGCGTGGGCGTCGTCGCGCATCATCAGGCCAACGCGGTATTGCGCCTGTTGTTGGGGGAGGAACCGTAATGCGTTTGACCGTCAACGGAGAAGAACACGAACTGCACGGCCTGGTCACGCTCGGCGAATTGCTGGCGGCGATGAACGTGTCGACCCAACGGCTCGCTGTGGAACTCAACGGCGAGGTGCTCAATCCGGATCAGTACGAAACCACGAAATTGTCCGAAGGCGACCGGCTCGAGCTGGTGCGCTTCGTCGGCGGAGGTTGAGATGCCCGCGGAAAACGGACCTTTGGTCATCGCCAGCCACACCTTCGGCAGCCGCCTGCTGGTGGGCACCGGCAAATTTCCCAACCCGCGCGTGATGGCCGAGGCGATCGCCGCCAGCGGCACGCAACTGGTCACGGCGGCGCTGCGGCGGGTGGATCTGAACAACCCGGAGGATCCGACGCTGTCGCATCTGGATCTGAGCCGCTACAAGCTGCTGCCCAACACCAGCGGCGCGCGCGACGCGGAGGAAGCGGTGCGCCTGGCGCGGCTGGCGCGGGCGGCGACGGGCAACAACTGGATCAAGCTCGAGGTCACGCCTGAGCCGAATTTCCTGCTGCCCGACCCGGTCGACACGCTCAAGGCCGCTGAAATTCTGGTCAAGGACGGCTTCGTCGTGCTGCCGTACATGAACGCCGATCCGATTCTCGCCCTGCGGCTGGCCGACGCCGGTTGCGCAACGGTGATGCCGTTGGCCGCGCCGATCGGCAGCGCGCGCGGCGTGCGCACACGCGATCAGATCGAAATCATCATCCGCCAGGCGCAAGTGCCGGTGGTGGTCGACGCGGGCCTGGGCTTGCCCAGCCACGCCGCCGAGGCGATCGAAATGGGCGCGGACGCGGTGCTGGTGAACACGGCCATCGCGATCGCGGACGATCCGGTGCAGATGGCCGTGGCGTTTAAAATCGGCGTGGAGGCCGGCGAGATGGCGCGCATGGCCGGGGCCGCGGAAACCACGACCCAGGCGCGCGCGTCCAGCCCGTTAACCGGCTTTTTGCGCGAGGAAGGAAAATGAGTTTCGTTGCGATCCTCGATGAGCTCGACCGCGAGGCCATGCGCCGCGCAATGGTTGAGGCGACGCCGACGCAGGTGGCGCATCTGCTGGCGCAGGAGCACATCGCCGATCGCGACCTGCCGCTGCTGTTTGCGCCGGCGGCCGACCCGCTGTTGGAGGACATGGCGCGGCGCAGCGCGTTCATCACCGCGCATCGCTTCGGGCGCATCATCAACCTTTACGCGCCGCTGTATCTTTCCAACGCCTGCGTGAACAACTGCGTTTATTGCGGTTTCGCGCAGCGCAACGACATCCGGCGCATGACGCTGACGGTCGCCGAAGCGGTGGCCGAGGCGCAACTGCTGCACGACGAGGGTTTTCGGCACATTCTGTTGGTGTCGGGCGAAGACCCGCGCGCGTTCACCGTCGACGATCTGCTGGCGGTGGTGCGCGAACTGACCGGCATGTTCGCGAGCATTTCCATCGAGGTGTTTCCGATGGATCTCGATGACTACCGCCGGCTGGAGCGCGCGGGTGTGGACGGCCTGACGCTGTACCAGGAAACCTACGACCGACCGCTGTACGCGGCGTGCCATCGCGGGCCGAAGGCGAACTTCGACAAGCGCCTGGCGGCGATTGAGGCCGGCGGCGAAGCGGGATTTCGTTCGCTGGGCATCGGCGCACTGCTGGGTTTGCATGATTGGCGCGAGGAAGCGGCGCTGTGCGCGCTGCACGGACGCTATCTGGCGCGGCGGTTCTGGAAAAGCCGCGTGGCCTTCAGCCTGCCGCGCTTGCGTCCGGCCCAGGGCGGATTTGCGCCGCCGCACCGGGTCGACGACCGAGCGATGACGCATATCCTGGTCGCCTTCCGCCTGACGCTACACGACGCGGAGCTGGTTGTGTCCACCCGCGAATCGGCCGCGTTGCGCGATGCGCTGATTCCGTTGGGCGTGACGCGCATGAGCGCGGGCAGCAAAACCAACCCGGGCGGCTATCGCGATCCGGAGCGCGCCGGCGGACAGTTCGACGTGCATGACGCACGCGGGCCGCACGAGGTGGCCGCGGCGATCGAAAAGGCCGGTCGCGAGCCGGTGTGGAAGGATTTCGACGCAGCGTTTCTCAACGCGCATTAGTTAAACCATTTTCTCAGGTATATGGTTACATCTATGGATAAACAAACAAGAATCGAGTTATTCAAAAATATCGACCTGTACCCGGTCACCACGCAACGACTGTCGGCGGGGCGCACGAGCCTGGAGATCCTCGACGGCATCCTGGCCGGCGGCGCGAAGATCGTTCAACTGCGCGAAAAGGAACTGTCGATGCGCGAGTTGTATGAGTTGGCCGCGGCCTTTCGCGCGAAGACGAGCGAGGCGGGCGCGCTGTTGATCATCAACGATCACATCGACCTGGCGCTGGCCGTGGACGCCGACGGGGTGCATCTAGGGCGCGACGACCTGCCCCTGCCCGCCGCACGGCGCATCGCGCCGGACCTGATCCTGGGCGCGAGCAGCCACAACCTGGAGCAGGCGCTGACGGCGCAGGCGCAGGGCGCGGATTACGTGAACATCGGTCCGATTTTCGCGACGGGCACCAAGCCGGAGCACAAGGTGTTTCTCGGCCCGGCGGCGATCGGCGAGATCGGCCCGCGTCTGGACATTCCCTTCACCGTGATGGGCGGCATCAATAGGAGCAACGTCGCCTCGGTCGCGGCGGCGGGTGCACGACGCATCGCGGTGGTCACGGCGGTCACGCAGGCGCCGGACGTGGCGCAGGCGGTGCGCGAACTACGACGGATGATCGTCGGCGTTTGACACCGCGCCGTCCTTGCTGACAAAGTAATTTCAACATTCACAAAGGAGACGCATGCGGCTTGTCCCCGCCCTGGTGTGCTTATTGTTGCTCGCGCCCTTACTGGCGTGGGGCGACGGGCTGACCAACGCGCCGGTGCGCGGCGAGCTGACGAGTCTCTTTTTAAAGGTCTGCGACGAAGCCGGGTATGAAACGTCGCTGACCACGCTGCCGCTGACGCGGCTGGAAATCGCGCGGCACGTGCTGGCGATGGAGCAAGTGCCGCTGACGCGCTCGTTGCTTCGCACCGACGCGGGATTCCGCCGGCGCTTCGCGAAACTGCGCGCCTGGGTAATTGCCGAAATCAAGTACATCGAAAAAGGCGAACACAACGGGCGCGTCGATTTCGCGGCGCATTTGTACGAACTGCGTCTGGACGGGCGTTACCTGACGCAGGCCGGGCCGACGCTGGACCCGTGGCCGCGCAATGAGCAACGCACCTGGGACAACGCGCTGGGCGCGGCGATGAGCTTGGGCGTCGAGCGGCACCTGACGCTGACGATCGAACCGGCCTTCGCGCATCACACGCGCGCCGGGCGGCGATCGCCCTTCGACCGGGACGACGATTGGGTCGTGGCGGGCGAACTGCGTCGCGGCTATTTGACGGCCGCCGTGGGGAATTTTTTCGCCGAGGTCGGCCGCGACGATTTCCGATGGGGACCGGGGCGCTTCGGCAATTTGCTGCTGACCGACAACGCGGGGCCGCTCGACAGCGCGCGCCTGGGCAACCGCGAGCCGTTCGCCCTGCCCGGTCCGCTGGTCTGGCTGGGCCGATGGCGGATCAACGCGATGGCCGCGATGCTCGAAGAAGACCGCGAGTATCCGCACGCGTACCTCGCCGGGTTGCGCGCGGGCACGTTGCTTTTCGGCCTGTTGGAGATCAACGCGGCGCGCACCGTGCAGTTTCTCGGCGAAGGGCGGCCGGCGCTGGACGGAGAGGACATCGGCAATATCGTCATCGGTCGGCGCGAGCACGAATACGCGGCGTCGGACACCAACCAACTGGCGCAGTTCGACGTGCGCCTGAGCCTGGGCAAGTGGCGCGGCTGCTGGGACGCCTGGCTGCCGCTGCGCGACTTGGAATTCTGGTGGGAGATGGGCGCGGATTCGATCATGGGCGTCGTGCCGTCGAACGTGGCGTTGCTGACCGGCGCGGCGCTGGATTTCGGTCCGGTGGATTTTACTTACGAGTACGTGAACACGCAGGCACACAGCCCGTGGTACGAACACTACATTTACACCGACGGCTATACGTACAACGAGGAGATCATCGGGCACGAGGTCGGCTGCTGCACCAAGCGGCACACCGGGCGCGTGCGGTTGTGGGCGCCGGGCGACTGGCGATGGGAAGTGCGCGGCGACGCGGCCGACAAGCGTTTCCGCCAGGTGGAGACGGAAATGGCCGGCGGCGCGGGGCTGATCGCCTACGACGCGGTTCACTGGACGCTGGCGGCGGAAGGCGGCGTGTGGCTGGTCGAGGCGACCGACCACGTCGCGGGGATGCCCGATTTCGAGAGCACGGTAAGCTGGGGCAAATTGTCGCTGGCGTGGCGTCCTTGAGGCGCGAGCGTTTTTTGATTATCCTTGCGCCTTATTCTTAGGGAGACGAGGCAACGATGACGGATGTCGAGAAAACCATCCAGACGATCATGCAGGGCGCGCACGAAGTCGTGCCGGTGGAAGAGTTGAAGAAGAAAGTCGAGCTGGCGTACAAAAAGGGCCGCCCGCTGCGCATCAAGGTGGGCATCGATCCGACCTCGCCGAACGTGCATATCGGCCATCTGGTGCCCTACGGCAAGATGCGCCAGTTGCAGGACCTGGGCCATACGGGCGTGGTGATCATCGGCGATTACACCGCGCGCATCGGCGACCCGTCCGGGCGCGACAGCACGCGGCAGGCGCTGAGCGCCGAGCAGGTGCGCATCAACAGCGAAAAGTACATGCAACAGTTGTATACCGTGCTCGATCCGGCGCGCACCGAGGTGCGTTACCAGACCGAGTGGTACGACAAGTTCGATCTGGCCGCCACGCTGCGCCTGATGCAGGAAGTGACCATCGCGCAGATGCTGCAGCACGAGACGTTCCGCACGCGCTACGAGCAGGGTCTGCCGCTGGGCATGCACGAACTGTGCTATCCGCTGCTGCAGGGCTACGATTCGGTGATGTGCGTAGCGGACATCGAGATGGGCGATCCGGCGCAGAAGTTCAACATTCTGGTCGGGCGCGACCTGATGGAGCGGCGCGGGATGGAAGCGCAGATCGCATTGCTGGTGCCGGTGCTGCTGGGCATCGACGGCGTGGAGAAGATGTCCAAGAGCCTGGGCAACGACATCGGCGTGCTGGCCGCGCCGGAGGAGCAATACGGCCGCACGATGTCGATTCCGGACGCCATTCTGGAAAACTGGCATCAAATGGTGCTGGCGCTGAACGAGGACGAGATGAAACCGGTGCGCGCGAGCATCAAGGAAAATCCGTACGAGGCGAAAAAGGCGCTGGCGAAAAGGATCGTCGCACGGTTCCACGGTGCGGCGGAAGCCGACGCGGCCGAGGAGGATTTCCGCAAGAAATTCTCGGAGCGCACGCTGGAATTGGACAACATACCGGAGGCGGAATTGACTTCGTTCGATCCGCCGACGAGCACCAATATCATCGCCACGTACTTCGACATGAGCCGAACGGACGTGCGGCGGTTAGTGCAGCAGGGATCGGTGAAATTGGACGGCGAAAAGGTGGAAAACGCCGAAGCGCCGCTGGCGACCGGCGGGGTACTGAAGGTCGGCAAGAAAAAATGGCTGCGGTTGATCTGAAACCGACGGCAAACGATTGACAGTAACCCTTGATAATTGTTAGCATCGATCAATTCTAAGGATTGTTTTGTCATGAAGTTTTTCAGCATTGCGGGGGTGGTACTATGATCCGCCGAATCAGTTTGCTTTGCGTGGGAGCGTTGCTGCTGGCTTTTCTGGCCGGATGTGCGGCCGAAGACGCGATCGACCGGGCCGCGGCGGCCATCGATCAGGCGCAGCAGGTGCACGCGGAATATCTCGCGCCCTACGAATTCACCAGCGCCGAACAGTATCTGGCCGAGGCGCGCAAACAGTTGAACGAATCGGACTTCGATGCGGCGCAGGCGTATGCCGACGCGGCGTATCAGAAGGCGCTGAAGGCGGCGGAAATCGCGCGCGGCAAGCACGCTCTGCCGATGGTGCCTTGGTCGGCCACCCAGCCGGCGCCCTACGAGCCCGAGACGGCCGCGCCGGAAGGAGGTGCCCAATGAAGCGCCTGATCGCCTACACGATGATTTTGGCCATGGCGACGGCCGTGCTGGCGCTGGCCGGTTGCGACACCGCCGTGATTCTGAAAACCCAGATCGAGCAGAAGAAGGCGACGCTCACCGAGATCGAAATGCAGGGAGCGAAGATTTGCGCGCCGAAGGAATACGCGGCAGCCGAAGCGCACCTGGATTTCGCGCAGGAAGAGTGGAGCGAGCGCGATTACATCGAGTGCCAGGACCATCTGGTCATCGTCCAGCAGAAAATCGACGCGGCCAAAAAGTGGCTGACCAATTGCGTCGAGCAGTTGCCGCCGGATAAGGACGGCGACGGCATTCTGGACGACGTCGACAAGTGTATCGACGAGCCGGAAGACAAAGACGGCTTCGAAGACGAAGACGGCTGCCCGGATCCGGACAACGATCAGGACGGCATTCTCGACGCGGTCGACAAATGCCCGAATGAGGCCGAAGTGATCAACCAGTTCGAAGACGAAGACGGTTGCCCGGACGAAGTGACCGCAATCGAAACCGACAACATCAAGGTCGAAGGCGACGAGATCAAACTGAAGAGAATGATCAACTTCGAAACCGGTCGCAGCGACATCAAGCCCGACAGCTATGCGATCCTCTACGACATCGCCGAAGTGCTTAAAAAGCAAAAGAAGTGGAAAATTCGCATCGAGGGTCACACCGACACGCAGGGCAGCCACGCGACGAACATGCGCCTGTCGCAGTCGCGCGCCGACTCGTGCAAAATGTTCCTGGCGCAGCAAGGCATCGACGCGAGCCGCCTGATGACGGTGGGCTACGGTCCGGACAAGCCGATCGCCAGCAACGCCACGCGCGAAGGCCGCGCCATGAACCGGCGAACGGAATTCAAGATCACAGCCAAGGACTGATGAAACAAATTCACTCATACCGGGGCCGCCTCATCGCAGGCGGCCTCTTTTGTTTCCTGCTGACGGCGTTGCTGCTGGCCGCGTGGCCGCGCGCCTCGGCGGCCGAGGACGACGCCGTTTCCGGTTCCGACAAGGAACTGCAAATGGCCCTGGCGCGCTTGGAAGCGTTGAAAAAGAAGCAACCGCCCGACCTGGACGCATTGCAGTTCGAGTACCTTGTGCTCTTCGAGAATTTCATGCGGCGCGAGGAAGGCAAGCGTTCGATGTTCGAGTTGGCCGACATGTGGCGGCGCAACAAGCGCTGGACCGAAGCGTACGCGGCGCTGCAGAAGATTCTGGACGTGTACCAGGATCACGAGACGATGGTCAATCCGGCGCACGAAAGCGAGCCGCTGGCGATCGTCGCCACGGCCAAGGTCGAGGTGGCGGATCTGTACGCCAAGGGGATGAACAATCCGTACGTCGCGATCGAGATGCTGCAAAAGGCGATGCTGCTGCACGGCGAGCAAACGGTGGGCTCGTTCGTCGGCGAGCAACGCTACGCGGGGCCGCTGGGCGCGATCGCGCGGCTGCGCATCGCGGAATATTATCTGCAAACCGACGGCGTGAATCAGGCGTCGGCGGAACTGCTCAAGGTGGTGAAAGGCTACCCGGGCAAACAGGTGATCGACCGGGGCGCGGAGATGGCGGCGGCGACGGCGGCGGTGCTGCGCCTGGGCGACGTTCTTAAAAAAATGCCGGCCAGTCTGGCCAAGAAGAATCAGACGATCGAGACTTTCGAGCAGACGGCGGTGGAAGCCGAACCGCGCGTCTGGCTGCACTTTCTGGCGGCCGACACCTACTTCGCCGCCTACGAGCAGTGGAAAAACGCGGGCGTGGTGGAAAGCGGCATCGGCAAGCTCAACTGGGTGCTGGACAAACATCCGCTGCTGCTTTTAACCAGCGAGCGCGGCGTGGAACCGGCGGGCGTGCGCGCGCTGCGGTCGATTCGCGACGCGCTGCTGTTGCTGTCCAAGAACATTGATCAGGCACGCACGGATCTGACCGCCTACCAAAATCGCTTCGCCCAAAAAAGCGAAACGCGGGTGATCGCGGCCTACGCCCTGCTCTACCTGGCCGAGTTGGAGTTGGATTTTCGGCAAAACGCCGCGTCGGCCTACAAGCTGTTCATGCAGGCGGCGGAGGAATACGGCGACCTGGAGGATTATCCGCACGCGGTCGACGTGACGCCCCGGCTCAAGGATCGCGCGCTGCGCTGGGCCGAACGCGCGCGGCAGAGGATGTGAGATGATCACCCAATGCCCGCAATGCCGGCAAAAAGTACGCGTCGAACAGGACGGCAATTATCGCTGTCCGGTGTGCAAGACGATCTTCACCTTTGCGCACAGCGCGCCGCCGCCGACGGACAAGCCGGCCGACGTGCTGCCGCAATGCGAGCGCTGCCACAAGCAGCCGGCCGTCGCGGTGTGCGCCGAATGCGGGTTGTTCGTCTGCACCGTGTGCTCCCGGGAAGAGGCCGAAGAGCGACGCATCTGCCATCAGCACAGCCTGGAAGCGCATCCGGTGGAGATGTTCAAAGCGCTGGCGCGCACGCCGGTCAAGGCTTTCGGCTCGCTCGTTTCCGGTTCGCAGTTCGTCAACTATGCGCTGCTGTACGGGCTGATCCTCGCCGGAATCTCGCTGACGATCCAATCGCTCGAATACGTAATTCTGCCCTCGCCGGTCGAGCAGTTGGTGACCATCCTGAACGTGGGCCTGTTCAACGACCTGGACTTCGACATGACCAACAGCGGCTGGTCGCTGGTGGAGATAATCGCGCTTTCGCCGCTGTCGCTGTTGGTCACGCTGATCATGAAGGTGCTGATCGCGCACCTGGGATTCCGCCTGGTGGGCGCGGGCCGCAAGGGACTGACCGGCACCTTCAAGGTCGTGATGTACGCCCAAACGACGGCGCTGCTGGCCGTCATCCCCTACCTGGGCGGCATGCTGTACGTGTTGGGCGAGTTGACCTACATCGTCATCGGCGGCGCTAAGGTGCACCGCGTTTCCTATGGCCGCAGCGCCGCCGGCGTGCTGCTGCCGAGCCTTTTCTTTATACTGGCGCTGGTCGGCGCGGCGATTTTAATCGCCTATTTCTTCTCCTCCGTCGTTCCGTCGATCACCGATAGCGGAACGCTGATCTGATGCGGCCGGTCACGCAGAACCGGCTGCTTTTTTCGGCGTTGCTCATCGGCCTGCTCGCGGCGGCCGCGGCGATCCGCTTCGACACCCTGCCGTCGACCTGTCCGTTGTACAACCTGACCGGCTTCCCCTGCCCGTTTTGCAAAATGACCTCCGCCTGGTCGCTGGCCCTGCGCGGCGAGGCGGCGCTCGCCTTGTCGATCAATCCATACGGCGTGCTGCTGTTGCTGTCCGCACTGGGCGGCCTTGTCTATTTTGCGGCGGCGCTCGCCTTGCGCCGGCCCGCGTTCAACTGGGATCAATGGCGTCGACGTCACCCGTGGCCGGTGCGGATATTTTTCGCCGGCTGGTTGATCAATTGGGCTTATGTCGCCTGGCGGTTGCTCCGATAAACCTTTTTGAACCGAAAGTTCTATGGTAGGGTTTTGTCAGTAGCACCACACAAACACGGGTAATTCATGGAAAATTGGAAAGGTCGCGCGCTCGGCTCGATTCTGTTTGAATCAAAAATGATTTCACAACAGGACATCGAGCAGGCTTTGGCCGAGCAACGGCGGACCGGTGTACGCTTCGGTGAAGCGCTGATCAACCTGAAGATCGTTTCGTCCGAGGACGTGAACTGGGGTCTCGCCCAGCAGTTCAATATTCCGTTCGTGCGCATCCACTCGGAGGCGATCGATCCGGAGGCGGTGCGCCTGCTGCCCGAAGAGGTGGCGCGGCGGCACAAGCTGCTGCCCTACCTGCTGATCGACGACGAACTGACCGTGGTGATGGAAGATCCGACGTCCAAGCGGGCCGTGTCCGACGTGGAGACGATCACCGGCAAGCGGGTGAACGTGGCGGTGGGGCTGCCCGAGGACATCGAGGCGCGCCTGGACGAGGTCTACGGCGACAAGGCGTTCGGGCACATCGTCGTCGAGGATTTTGCGTCAGATCGATTCGACGAGGCGCAGATCGCGGCGATCAAAGCCGACTTTTCCGGCGAGGCGTTTTTGCAGCGGTTGTTCCGGCTGGCGGTGGAAGAACAAGTCGGCAGCGTTCATCTGACGCCGCAGGGCGACACCGTCACGGCGCGCTTCCGCACGCCGATCGGACTGGTCGACGTGGCGCAACTCAGCCTGGCATGGTCGCGGGTGGTGAACAAGCAGCTCAAGCTGAAGCTGGAATACAGCCAACGCCGGCCGGGGTTCTGCGAAGGCTTCTACCGCATCGAAAGCGAAGGCGGCAAGCATATCTTCCACGCGTCGCTGGTGGAAACGCCGGCGGGCGAATCGCTGACGCTGATCAACATCGCCGCGCCGACGATGCCCACGAGCCTGTCGGCGCTGCTGGCCGAGGAGCACGACGATCTGGCGCTCCTGCAGGACATGCTGCATCACCGGCACGGCCTGTTGATCGTGCTGGGGCCGGAACGCGCGGAGAAGCACCAACTGCTCGATCTGATGTTGCAGGAGAAAAACGCGGACCGGCAAAAGACGATCATCATCGGGCGCATGCCGTGGTTCATCGACAGCGGATTCGTGCAACTGCGGCACCATGGCGAAGGCCTCAACGACCAGTTGGACACACTGCATTATTGCGCCTCGCAGGACCCGGACATCGTGGTGATCGACGACATGAGTCACGCGGCGCTGCTGCACTGCATGCAGACCGCGGCGCAGGGTCCCTGCTTCATTTTCGGCAATTTGCGGTTTTCCTCGGCGCTGGCCGGGCTCGAATTCCTGGTGGAAGCGACCGAAAGCCGGACGCTGCTGTGCGACGGGCTGCGCGGCCTGACGACCCTGAACGTCTACCGTCGGCTGTGCCCGGAGTGCAAGCAGGTCGACGAGCGCACGGCGCAGGCCAGCCGCCTTCTCGGACTGCCGCGCGCGCAAACCGACCAGGCGACGTTGCGCAAAGCGACGGGCTGCCCGGCGTGCCATCAAACCGGCTACCGGGGCATCGTGCCGGTGGTCGAGGTTCTGCCGATCACGCCGGCGCTGTGCGATCTGGTGAAAAGCGGCGATCCGTTCATCAAGATTCGCCCGCAGTTGGAAGCGCTGCACGGTCGCTCGATGGCGGCCAAGACGAAACAATTGATATTGGCCGGCATCATCGGTCTGGACGAATATTCGCCGGCAGCGGGGATGAGCAACAATGGCGCAGATAGATAAATTTTTTGAGTTGATGGTCAAAGAAGGCGCGTCCGATCTGCACATGCCGGCCGGCGCGGTGCCCTATTTGCGCGTGCACGGCGAGTTGAAGAAGATCAATCATCCGCCGTTGACGCACGACATGAACAAGGCGCTGTTCACGGAAATCATGTCGGAGCGGTACCGCAATCAATTCAAAGAGAAAATGCAGGCCGACTTCGTCTATCCGCTGGGCAACATCGCCCGCTTCCGCTCGAACGTGTTCATGCAGCGCCGGGGCATCAGCGCGGCGTTCCGCATGATTCCCAGCCAGGTGCTCAGCGCCGAGCAGCTCAACCTGCCCGAATCGATGCTCAAGCTGTGCCGCTTGAAAAAAGGCATGGTGCTGGTCACCGGCCCGACCGGCTCGGGCAAGAGCACGACGCTCGCCGCGTTGATCGACTACATCAACCAGAACGACAAGGGGCACATCCTGACGGTCGAGGACCCGATCGAGTTCGTGCACCAGAACAAGAACTGTCTGGTGTCGCAGCGGCAGATCGGCGAGAACGTCGAATCGTTCTCCGATGCGTTGCGCGCCGCCTTGCGCGAGGATCCGGACATCATTCTGGTCGGCGAGATGCGCGACCTGGAGACGATTTCGCTGGCGATCACCGCGGCGGAAACGGGCCATCTGGTGTTCGGCACGCTGCACACGACCAGCGCGGCGAAAACGGTCGACCGCATCATCGACGCGTTTCCGACCAATCAGCAGGAACAGATCCGCACGATTCTGTCCGAAAGCCTCAAAGGCGTGATCGCCCAGGCGTTGCTGCGCCGCGCCGACGGCAAGGGACGCGTGGCGGCTTGGGAAATACTTTTGGGCGTGCCGGCGTTGGCCAATCTGATTCGCGACAACAAGAGTTATCAAATCCCCACCCTGATTCAGACGCAAAAAGCGACGGGCATGCAGCTTATGGACCAGGCCCTATTGGATCTGGTAAAAAAGAGAATAGTCACTCCCCAACATGCAATGGAATTTGCAGTAGACAAATCGACCTTTGCCGCGGCGGCCGGAGCGAACCGGCCATCGTAAGATGCACGCCTTCATCGCGAAGGCTCGGTGGAGAGTGAAACATGCCGAAGAAGATCTTGTTGATCACCAACGACCAACGGGAAGTCGATAATCTCGTCCCATCGCTGGAAGGACTGGGGTACGAGTGGAAAAAAGCGGCGTCGGCCGGCGCCGGCATCGAGCTGTACGAAGATTTTCAACCGGACTTGATTCTGCTCAACGCGCTGGTTCCCGGCGGGGGCGGTTACGAAGTCTGTCAAACGATCCGGCGGCGGCATCGCGACGATAAAACGAAAATCATCGTCACCAGCGCGGTGTCCAGCGGCACCATTCAACTGGAAGCGCGCTTGAAATGGAAAGCCGACGAGGTCGTGCTGTTGCCGATCACGCTGAAGAAAATCGTTCAACTGATCGCCTTTACGCTCGGGGATATGAACCGGCGACCGTCGATCAAGCCGGTCAGCGACCTGGCGGTGTACCATGAGCAGAGCAAGGAAGTCGAACCGGCCAAGCGGCGCATCGCACGCACGGGCGATCTACAGGACGTGCCGTTCGGGCGCTTGATCGCCTTGCTGGTCAAAAACAACGCCAGCGGCGTACTGACCCTGGGAACGCTGGAAAACGCGCGCGAGGTGCTGATCGACAAGGGGCGGATCATCGAACTGCGCAGCGCCTATCTGGACGACCTGGGGCTGGCCGACATTCTCTCGATGTTCGGCTGGGTGAACGCCGAGGTGGTCAAACCGTTCATCGACCAGGCGCTGGCCAACGGACGCCGGTTGGGCGGCATCCTGCGCGAAAAGGGGCTGATCGACGATTATCAACTGTTCACCGCGCTGGGCGAACAGGTAACGCGCAAGCTGGCCGACGTGTTCAACTGGCGCAAAGGATTTTATCGTTTCCACGCGCTGGACCCGACGCCGCTGGTCGACGAACCGCTGGATCTGCTCTTCGCCAAAACCGCGTTTCAGGCGGCGCGCATGAGCACCAATCACAATATCTTCAACGACCAGTACGAACCTTGGCTCGATTCGTTCGCCACGGTGAACGAGGGTTCGCCGATCCGCATGAACCTGCTGCCGTTGAGCAGCCAGGAAAAGCGTTTTCTCTTTCAGTTGGACGGCAAGCGCAAAGTGAAGTCGGTGATCAAAGAGAAGATTCTGCCCGATCGCGAAGCGAAATCGCTGATCAATGCGCTGGTCAAACTGGGGCTGCTCAGCCGGCGCACCTCATAGCATGCCGCCCTTGCCCCGCAGCAACTCGGCCAGTTTGCGCAACGCGTTTTTATCGCCGATGGAAATAAGCGTGTCGCCCGGGGTAATCACCTCGTTGGGTTGCGGATTGAACAGAATGTTGCCCTCGCCCTTTTGAATGCCGATGATGATCAACCCGAGTTTCTGCCGGATGCCCGAGTCGCGCAACGTGACGCCGGCCAGCGGACTGTCGCCGTAGACTTCGGTGCCTTCGATGACCAGGTCCAGATCGCTTTCGAACATCAACGTGTCGAGCATGTCGATCACCGCCGGGCGCAAGATGGCGTTGGTCACGCGCTTGCCCACCAGGCGGTACGGCGAAATCACGCGGTTGGCCCCGGCCTGAATCAGCTTGCGCTCGTTGCCTTCTTCGATCGCCCGCGCGATGATGAACAGGTCGGGATTGAGGTCGCGCACGGATAAAATGATGAACACCGCCTCGGCGTCAGTGCTCACGGTCACCACCAGGCCGCGCGCTTGCTTGATATTCGCCCGTTCGAGGATATCCTCTTCCGTGGCGCTGCCGAGGATGGCCATCGACCCTTCCTCGGTCAGTTGCTCGACGATCTCCGGCTTGTTGTCGATGACCACGGCGGGAATGCGGCGGTCCTTCATTTCATGGAAGACCATGTGGCCGATGCGCCCGCAGCCGCAAAGCACGTAATGCCCTTTAAGTTTTTCGATTTTGTTTTCCATGCGTTTCCTTCCCACAATTCGGCGCAACGAACCTTCCACGGCGACCTGGGTGAGCACGCCGAAGGAAATCAGAATGACGCCCACGCCGCTGATGACCAACAGCATGGTGAATACCCGGCCGGCATGAGACAGGGGAAAGATTTCGCCATAGCCGACGGTGGTGATGGTAATCAGAGTCATGTACAGAGCGTCGAGGAACGGAACGCTTTCGATCAGCATGTAGCCGATGCTGCCCCACCCCAAAATGAGCAAGAGGGCCAGAAAGATATATTTGACCAACCGCAACGAATCCAAAGGCGCTCCTTGACGAGTATGGCCGGATCATAAAGGAACCGCCGAGAAGCCGACAAGCCCCCCACCGCAAAAGCGCGCGAAAAATCACAACCGCCCGAAAAGAATATTCTCTTGATGTAACGAAGCAAACACATTAAAAGAGCAGAGAAAAAATATTCTTTGACAACCAGGGAGCCATGTGCGCCGGCAACAAAACGGATCAGATGCTGTTTCCTTTACTTGTTCGACGAAGTTCCGGACAACGAATCGATTTTCGTTTTGGCCGTTTTCTCAAACGTATTGTTACTGCCGCGATCGACAGGTTCGATTCTGTCTCAACTCGAGGAAAGGAGTGGCCATGAATTTGTTCACCAAGATGAGGCTGCTTGCCCACATCGCTCACTGGCGGTTGACCTGGAGTCAACGCGATCTGGATTACCGGGTCAAGGGCGTCAAGAATTCCAAATTCATGACCGCGCGGGAAGCCGTCAAACTGATTCCCGACGAAGCCACCGTTATTTCCAGCGGCATGGCCGGCAACACGCGTTGCTCGGTTTTCTTTTACGCCATTCGCGAACTGTTCGAACGTACGGGACATCCGCAGCACCTGACGTGGATGACCGTCGGCGCGCAGGGCAGTCGCGGGCGCGTGCCGGGCACGCTGGAGGAACTGGCCCTTCCCGGGTTGCTCTCACGCCAGATCAGCGGCCACCTGGAAACCTACAAAGCCCAACTGCGCCTGGCCGACGCCGGCCAGATCGAACTGCACACGATGGCGCAGGGCGTGCAGACGTTTTTGTTGGAAGCGCAGGCGCGCGGCGAACTGTCCCTCGAGTTGGAAGCGGGCGTGGGCACGTTTTTGGATCCGCGCGTGGGCAACGGCACGGCGGTGACGCCCAACGCGTCGGAAAATTTCGTCGAGGCCGCGGGCGACAAACTGCGCTATCACCTGCCGCCGTTCAATGTGGCGGTTTTCGTGCTGCCCTACGCCGACAAGGAAGGTAACCTCTACAAGCATCACACCTGCATGGTCACCGAAAGCCTGGAGAGCGCGCTGGCGGTGCGGCGCAACGGCGGCGTAGTGCTGGGGAGCGTCTGCGACATCATCGAAAAGGACGAGAGCCGCATTTTCATCAAGGCCCAGGACGTGGACGCGATCGTGGTCAATCCGTACAGCGAGCAGACCGGCTCGGTACAGCAGCGCAAATACTGGCCGATGTTCACCGTCGAACACCGGGTGGACACCAACGACGCGGTCGAGCAACTCAAGTTCGCCAACAACGTGCTCAAGATCACGCCGGTGCGCGGCCGGGCCGACAACGCGCTGGCGCGCATGGCGGCCTCGATGTTCGTCAAGGCGGCGCGTCCCGGCTCGCTGGTCAATATCGGCGTGGGCCTGCCCGAGGAAGTCAGCCGGTTGCTCTATGAAGGCGGCATGCATGAGGACGTAACCTTCTTCACCGAAACCGGCGTCGTGGGCGGCCTGCCCACCCCGGGCATCTTTTTCGGCGCGGCGATCAATCCGCTGGAAATCATCCCCTCGGCGCAAGTGTTCCATCGCGCGTACGAAAAACTGGACGTGACCATTCTGGGCCTGCTCGAAGCCGACTCGGACGGCAACGTCAACGTTTCCAATCGCGGCGACGGCGCGATCAACTACGTGGGCCCCGGCGGCTTCCCCGACCTGACCACGGCGGCGAACACGATCTTTTTCGTCGGTTCCTGGATGGCGCACGGGAAGTTCGACATCGTCGACGGCGAGCTGAAGATCCTCAAAGCCGGTCCGTGCAAGTTCATGGAGCGCGTGCGGGAGATCACCTTCTCCGGCAAGATGGGTCTAAAGCGCAAGCAGAACGTTTATTACGTGACCAACGTCGGCGTGTTCAAGCTCACCGAGCAGGGCATGATGCTGGTCGAGGTCATGCCGGGCATCGACGTCAAGCGCGACATCCTCGAGGTGAGCCCGATGAAGATCGTGCTGCCCGAAGGGAAAATCCCGGTCGTGTCGCGCCGGATCGTCACCGGCGAAAACTTCAAACTGAAGTGGGAAAACGGCGTCGACTGACGCGCGCCCTTGCTTTTTCCGCCGGCAGAACGCACCTTGAAACGACAGGGATTCTCCCGGGGGAGTAAGCATGTCGGATCATGATCTCGTTCGGCGCGCGCTGCTGGCCGTGCCCAATCCGGTCGCGGTGCTGACCGTCGCCCATGAAAATCAACGCAACGGAATGATCGTTTCCTGGCTGACGCCGGTGTCGGTCTCACCGCCGTTGCTCGCCGTGTCGGTGCATCGCGAGCGCTTCAGCCATCATCTGATCGAGGGCGCGGGGCGTTTCAACCTCACTCTGCTGCGCGAAGACCAGCGAGACCGCGTGCCGCAATTTAAGTTAAAGGATGACGACCGCGAGGCGAAATTCGCCGGTCTGCCCACGGCCGCGGATGCGCACGGCCAACCCTATCTCACCGACGGCGTCGCCGTGCTGCACTGCCGGGTGACCGATGCGCTGCCGACGGGCGATCACACGTTGTTTATCGCCGAGGTGCACGATGCGATTCTTGGTGCAGGCACAACAATGTGCACCAAAAGCTTGGGAAAAACCTACAGCGGAAAAAAATAAACGGAGAATAATATAATGAAACGCATCCGACTTCCTTTGGCATTGCTCATGGCGCTGCTTTTGACGATCGCCGCCTGTTCATCCTCCGACGACGATGACGACAACGACGACGCCGATGACGATGCGGCCGACGACGATGATTCCACCGACGACGACACCGGCGACGATGACGACGATGACGACCTCACCGACGACGACGATGACGACGACAGTGCGCCGCATCCGTACACGCCCTGCTGCGACGTGGCGACCGAGGCGCTCAACCTGACCGACTCCGGCCTGCCCGCCGACGGCGACGGACAATACCTTTACGTGCAGCAGGCACGCACGTTCGTGGACGCCGAGCGCGAGCGGGAAATCGACGCCGACGTGTTCCTGCCCTCGCTGGACGGCCTGACGCCCACCGATGACGGCGGACCCTTCGGCGTCGTGCTGGTCGTGCACGGCTTTTCCGGCACGAAAGCGATGGTGCGCGAATACGCCCAGCGCCTGGCCACCTGGGGCTACATCGCCATCGCGCCGCAACTGCCCTTCACCAACCCGGTGGCGTTGCTGAAAATCAGCCACACCGAATCGACGAAGGACCTGCTGTTCATCCTCAACACGGTCTGCTGCGAGCACGAGCAAGGCGATTCGGTCTTTTACGGCCGGGTGGATCGCGCGCGGCTGGGCGCGGTCGGGCACTCGATGGGCGGCAAGCTGAGCGTCAACGCCGCGCTGCTGGACGGCGCGTTGGGCGCAGTGGCGGGCCTGGATCCGGTGGACGGCGCAGGGCCGATTCCCATCGGGCCGGACGATCCGGACTTCCCCGACCTGACGCCGGATCGCGTGGGCGCGTTGACGATCCCCACGCTCTACCTGGGCGGCGAAGTGAGCGGCACGCCGGTGCTGGGCCAGGCCTGCGCGCCGACCGAGGAGAACTACCACGAGTTCTACACCTATTCGCCCTCGCCCTCGGTGGAGGTGAAGTTTTTGGGCGCGGACCACACGGACTTCGTGGCGCAGTTTCCGCTGGACCCGTGCAACATCGGCACGGCCGACCACACACGGGTGAAGCGGCTGGCGAAAAAATACGCGGTGTCGTTCCTTAATTATTATCTACGCGGCTGGTCGCGGTTCGCGGACGAGTTTGCCGGCAGCGGCATCGACGCGGACCAAACGGCCGGCGACGTGACCTGGCAGCAGAAGTAGCGACTATTTGATCCAAGCGCGCGGCTGATATTCCACCAGCTCGTTTTTGGTGCGCGGATTGGTGATGCCGTCGTCGCGGCCGTCGAAACGCAACCAGACGTGCGGCGCGGCTTTCGTGTACCACAGCCACATTTTCGGGGCGACCAAGCCCAGCGCGCCGGTCGGCTTGAGCTCGAGCTTGTACGCCTCGATAGCGCCGAAGGCCGTTTGCAGCTTTTCCACGCCGCGGTTGATGATGCGCCCGCCCAGCAGCGAGCCGTCGACGTTGACGATCTGGCCGGTCATTTCGTAGCCCGCGCCTTTTTCGAAAGGGAAGCCGCGCAGAATGAGGTTCATGCAATCGCCGGGGATGGCGTCGGCCTGAAACTTCATCGTTTTGTTTTCGCTCTTGCCGGTCGCGCGATCCTGGAAGGAATACTGCGCCTGCCGCGAGGCCCAATTGAAGACCAGCTTCCAGTCCATCTGCTCGGCGCCGGTGGAGTGCTTTTTCCAGAGGCGGGTGCGCAGGCCGTTGGAGGTAATGTCGATGAGCGATTCCTCGTTCCATTCGATGCGCTCGGCGCCTTCCTTCGCGTTGTCGCCGTTCAGCTTGAAAACGATGATTTCCTTGCCGTCGCGGGTGACGCGCTCAAGATTCCAGCGCATCACGTAAACGGTCTGCCCGCCGTCGATGTACTGCACCTTCTGCACGCCCGATTCCTTGGCGGCGATTTCGATCGCGTTCATCTGCGCCCAGGTCCAACCGGCGAACATGACGCTCGCGATCAACAACACCCACAAAAACAACTTGAACTTCATTGGCCGGCCCCTCGTTGTCTGACGATTTTTTCCATTGAGCCTGAAGGTCATCGCGTCGTCAAACGGATATTTCCCATTTTATCGACCAACTTTCTTTTTCCGATTTGCTCATTATAATGTATGGCGCTGATTGGGGGCGCATCCGGCGTTCCCTACCGTAAAGAAGGAAAATCCGATGCGTACGAAACTAATGCTTCTGGTTTTATGCATGAGCTTGTTGGCCGCCACTTCCGCGTTCGCCGCCTGGGTCGATCCGGCTCTGGAAGAGCAGTTGCGCGACGCCGCGGCCGAAAGCGAAATCAATGTATTCATCACCCTCGACGATCAAGTGGACTTGGTGGCCCTGGTCGAAGAACTGCAGGACCGGCACGTCAGCCTGGCGCGGCGCCACTACGAGGTGATCACCGCCTTGCAGGATAAGGCCGCCGAAACGCAGGGCGAGCTGCTGGCCTTGGTCGATACGGCCAAGAAAGCCGGTCAGATCGGAAGAGCGTCGTGTAGGGAAAGAGTGTAGAGCGGGGTGGGAGCCGCACCATTTAAAAAAAAATAACGACAACCGACGATGAGCGCCCGATATAAGAGCAAG
>CALBTQ010000725.1 GCA_937967875.1 uncultured Pseudomonadota bacterium | reverse complement strand
GAGGTCGCCCACGAAAACGCCTGGACATGGCGGCCATTGCGGGTCGTTTGCGGATTGCTCTACGCTCGGTGGAGGATCGATTTGTAGAAGAATCATCGGCACGCCGCGTTGATTCGTCAGTTGGGCTAAGCGTTCGACAACGTTACGAGCACTGTTGGTTGGTTGGCTGTGTATTTCACCGCGCAAAAATAATATGCCTAATCGCGCCAACCAGCCCAACCGTGTGCATGGCGGGAAACGGCCCGAATAAATTCTGTTCACCGGCATTTCAGGCTCATCGTCGTTCTGGCAAATCTGGAGGATCAGTATATCCGGCGCCCATTGTTCAATTCCTTGTGCGGCATACTTGCAACTTTGAAAGGCATTGAACGCGGGTACGCCGAAGTTGATCACCGAAACCTGTTTGCCGAGGTGCGACGATAATTTCGCCGGATAAGAATCCTCCCATGGAACATCGAGGCCAAAGGTCATGGAATCGCCGTAACAAGCGATAAGAGGACGCGAAATTTCCGAGGAGTTCAACAATACGCGTTCATTATGCTTCCCAACGCGGTACTCAACAGCTTTTCCGTCCCAGAAACCAGGCGCTTAAATCGATGGTTCGCGAATCCGGTTTGAGTCAAGCTTGATTCCGGTTATGGTCTCAAATTCGCGGCGACAACTCGCTTGACGAATTTCGGCGCATGACGGAAAGTGCCGACAATTCCATAACCGAGGGGGACGCCGCCGATGTCGGGCAAACGAAGCTCTGCCATTCAGGACGAAAACGCGAAGATCGCCGCCGATCATTTTCTCGGCATCGAGACCGCGGGCAAAAAGGCCGAGGAGATCGAACTCGAGTGGTTCGAGAACCATTACCACGGCGAAATTCCGCAGCTCACCTTGCGCGCCGTGCTCATGGGCATGTTCCTGGGCGGCATCATGAGCCTGTCGAACCTGTACATCGGCCTGAAAACCGGTTGGGGCCTGGGTGTGGCGATCACCGCGTGCATCCTGTCGTTCTCGCTGGGCTCGGTGATGCAGAAGGTCGGCCTGCTCAAAACGAACCTCTCGATTCTGGAAAACAACTGCATGCAGTCCACCGCCAGCTCGGCCGGCTACTCGACCGGCGGCGCGTTGGTCAGCGCCATCGCCGCGCTGCTGATGATCGAAGGCCATCACATGAACTTCTGGCTGCTGATGGTCTGGACGATCTTCCTGGCCATCCTCGGCGTGACCATGGCCATCCCGATGAAACGCCAGATGATCAACATCGAACAACTGCGCTTCCCCTCGGGCGTCGCGGCCGCCGAAACCCTGCGCAGCCTCTACGCCAAGGGCGAGGACGCGACGAAGAAAGCCTCCGCGCTGCTGTACGCAGGAATCGTCGGTGCGATCGGCGCCTTCTTCAAGGACAACACCTACAGTTGGTACCCCGATAAATTCCGCACGCCGATGTCCTTCGACCTGCCCGCCGCCTTGAAGATGAAAGGGCGCACCTTCAGCGAATGGACGATCAGTTGGGACAACAGCCTGATCATGATCGCCGCCGGCGCGCTGATCGGCATCCGCACCGGTTGGTCGATGCTGGCCGGCGCGATCCTCAACTTCGGCGTGCTCGCCCCGATGGCCCTGGCCGCCGGCGAGTTGCACCTGGGCGCGGAAGGCCAACTGGGCTACCGGCAGATCGTCGACTGGTCGCTGTGGCCCGGCGCCGCGATCATGGTCACCTCGGGCCTGATGACCTTCCTCTTCGGCTGGCGCACCATCGGCCGCGCCTTCGCCGGCATCAAGAATCTCATCCCCAACGCCAACCGCATAGTCGATCCGCGCCTGCAGGCGATGGAGGAAATCGAAGTTCCCGGCTTGTGGTTCATCCTGGGCGTGCTCTTCAGCGGCATCGGCTGCATGGCGATTTTGGCGATCAGCTTTTCCGTCTCCTGGTGGATGGGCGCGATCAGCGTGATCATGACCTTCTTCCTGGGCATCGTCGCCTGCCGCGCGACCGGCGAAACCGACATCACGCCGATCGGCGCGATGGGCAAGATCACCCAGTTGATGTACGGCGTGCTCGCCCCCGCGCACCGCGTGGCCGGCGGCGCGATGCAAGCGGCGAAGATCAACCTGATGACCGCCTGCGTCACCGCCGGCGCGGCCGGTTCCAGCGCCGACCTGCTGACCGATCTCAAGTCGGGCTACCTGCTCGGCGCCAATCCGCGCAAGCAGTTTCTGGCGCAGTTCTGGGGCATCTTCGCCGGCGCGGCGGTGATCGTCCCGGCCTTCTACCTGCTGGTGCCCGACGCGAGCGTGCTGGGCGGCGCCAAGTTCCCCGCGCCCGCCGCGCAGGTGTGGAAGGGCGTGGCCGAGCTGCTGTCGCAGGGCCTGGGCGTGCTGTCCGAATCGCGCCGCTGGGGCCTGGCGATCGGCGGCCTGGTCGGCATCCTGTTGGCCATCGCCGACAAGGTGACGCCCAGCAAATACAAAATGTACGTGCCCAGCTCGATGGGCCTGGGCCTGGCCTTCGTCATCCCGTTTTTCAACACGCTCTCGATGTTCGTCGGCGCGCTGGTCGTGCACCTGGTGAGCTGGCGCAAGCCGAAATGGTCGGAGGATTACACGGTACCCATCGCCAGCGGCGTCATTGCCGGTGAAAGCCTGATGGGCGTGTTCCTGAGCCTCTCGACGCTCAACTTCAAGGAAATCTGGCAGACGATCCGCGGCGTGGAATCGGCCGTGACGCCCAAGCCGTGACGGCTTGGGCGGCACGGCGGTTATAAGTTACAAGTGATAAGTTATAAATTGTGGTAAATACCTAC
>CALBTQ010000724.1 GCA_937967875.1 uncultured Pseudomonadota bacterium | reverse complement strand
TGCCCGACGATTACCTCAGTGATCCGGACATCGTCGCGCTCAACGCGAAGATGACCGCGAACAACAGCTCGCTGCAGGGCGACCTCACCGGCCAGGTGTGCGCCGACTCGATCGGCACGCGCTTTTACAGCGGCTTCGGCTCGCAGGTCGACTTCATTCGCGGCGCGGCCCGCTCGCAAGGCGGCAAGCCGATTATCGCCATTCCCTCGACGGCCAAGAGCGGAAAAGTCTCGCGCATCGTCGCCACCCTCGAACCCGGCTCCGGCGTGGCCCTTACCCGCGGCGACGTGCATTTCGTCGTCACCGAGTACGGCATCGCCTACCTGTACGGCAAGACGATCCGCGAGCGCGCCATGGCCCTCATCGAGGTCGCGCACCCGCAGTTCCGCCCCGCCTTGCTGGAGCAGGCCAAGCGCCTCAAATACGTCTATCCCGACCAGAACCTGCCCAGCATCGAGGTGATCGATCCCGAGCACTGGAAGGTCGACGTGCGCCTCGGCGACGAGAAAATCACCCTGCGCCCGATTCGTCCCAGCGACGAAAACCGCTTGCAGGATCTGTTTTACTCGTTGTCCGAGGAAGATCAGTTCTCGCGCTTCATGGGCCATAACCAACGCTTCCCGCATCGCCGCGTGCACCGGCTGACGCTGGTCGATTACTGCAACCGCCTGTCGCTGGTGGCCACCGCCGGGCTGGAAGGCCGCAAGAAGATCATCGGCATCGGCACCTACGAACGCAGTCCGTACGACAATCTGGCCGAGGTCGCCTTCACCGTGCACGAGGATTATCGCGGCCAGGGCGTGGCGCGTTCGCTGATGTTCCACCTGACCGAAATCGCGCGCCGCAACGGCATCGTCGGCTTCCGCGCCGACGTGCTCAAGGGCAACAAGGCGATGCTGAACCTGTTCCATCGCGGCCATCAGGAATACGGCCACGGCGAGATGCAAACGCGCATCGAGAGCGACGGCATGCTCAGCCTGTGGTACGAATTCAACCTGCCGATCGAAGACGCCAACTGCGACTTCGACGCAAAGGCGTGATCAATCCTCCCGGAACTGCACCTGCAACACGTGCGTGCGCCGTTTGATCGCCACGGCCAGTTCCTCGCGATCCGGCGGCGCGATCGGTTCGACGAGCACCGCGTTTTCCGTCCGTAGATCCTCGACGACATACCCCTGCGCCTGCGCATAGCCGCAACCGCCCACGCCGCAACAACTCGTGTCGAAACGCGCCGCGCCGATCACCACCAGCACCTCGCGCCCGCGCCAGGGAAACCGCTCCTCGCGCAGCACTGTATAGGCGCCGCCGATGGCGCGAATTTCCTCGCCGATCGTCGCATGTACGAAACGCCTCATCTCATCCCTCATAGCGGCCGGTGATCGTAATCGCCGCCACGTTCATGAACGGAAAACCGCCCAGGTTGTGCGTCAACCCCAAACGCGGTTCATTCAGTTGCCGGTCGCCCGCGCGCCCGAGCAATTGCAAATACATTTCATAAATCATCCGCAGACCCGACGCGCCGATCGGGTGTCCGAACGTCTTGAGCCCGCCGTCGACCTGCGCCGGCACGCCCGCGCCCGTACGAGCGAAAAAGCCGTCGAGCACGTCCTTGACCGCGCCGCCGCGCGGCGAAATGTGCAGGTCCTCGTAGGTGATCAACTCGGTGATCGAGAAACAATCGTGCAGCTCCATCATGCTGATTTCGCGCCGCGGGTCGTCGATGCCCGCTTCCTTGTAGGCCGCCAGCGCCGCCCGTTCGGTCGTGGGAAAATGATCGTAGTCCCAGTCGTCGAAGCTCAGTTCCTCGCCGTTGGACAGCGAAAGCTGCAGCGCCTTGACGCTGATCAGATCGTGTTTGCCGCGCGCCTTGGCGATTTCCGGCGTCGTCACGATCGCGCAGGCCGCGCCGTCGGACACTCCGCAGCAGTCGAACAGCCCCAGCGGATGCGCGACCATCGGCGCGTTAAGCACCTGGTCGACCGTCACCGGTTTACGCAGATGCGCCTTCGGATTGAGCGCGCCGTTGGCGTGGCTGTTCACTGAGATATTCGCCATGGCCTCTTTTACGTTCTTGGCCTCGATGCCGTGCTTGGCGCTGTAGGCCGGCGCCAGCATGGCGAAAACGCCGGGCGCGGTGATGTTGGGCAGCCACAGCCAGTTGAGGCTGCCCGCGTTCGAGCCGCTGTTGGGCAGCCCGCCGTAGCCGGTGTCCTTGAGTTTTTCCACGCCCAGCGCCAGGCAGATGTCGTAGGCGCCCGAGGCCACCGCGTAGCACGCGCCGCGAAACGCTTCCGTGCCGGTCGAGCAGAAATTCTCCACCCGCGTCACCGGAATGCGCGGCAGGCGCAACGTCATCGCCAGCGGCAGCGCGCTTTTACCGACGCTGACTTCTTCGAAAAACGTGCCCAGCCACGCGGCCTGAATTTCATTTTTCTCCAGGCCCGCGTCGGCCAGACATTCCTCGAAGGCCTCGACCATCAACTCCTCGGCCCCCGCTTCCCACCGCTCGCCGAAGCGCGTGCAGCCCATGCCCAGAATCGCCACCCGGTCGCGAATGCCCGTTGCCATCACGCACCTCCCTTCGCCGCTTCGCCGGTCGGCGTGGCTTTCCAGAAGTACCCGGTGAAGCCGCGCTCAGATCGGAAGAGCACACGTCTGAACTCCAGTCACCGAATACGATCT
>CALBTQ010000723.1 GCA_937967875.1 uncultured Pseudomonadota bacterium | reverse complement strand
CCACCGACAGCTACCCTCTTCCCCTACACGACGCTCTTCCGATCTGCACACGGTTGCTCAAACCGTTATGGGAAATCGTCGATCCGGAAACGAGCGTGGCAATTTCCGCGAGCGACGGCGACCGTCTGCGGCCCGGCGAAACGCTGGCGGAAATTTGCGGCCGCGTGCGTTCGTTGCTGGCCGGCGAGCGCACCTGCCTGAACTTCCTGTGTCACCTGTGCGGCATCGCGACCCTCACCGCCCGTTACGTTGCGGCGGTCGGCGAACACAAGGCGCGCATTCTGGATACGCGCAAAACGCTGCCGGGGTATCGCGAACTGGAAAAGGAAGCGGTGCGCCACGGCGGCGGGATCAATCATCGTATCGGCTTGTACGACCAGATTTTGATCAAGGACAACCATATTGCGGCTGGCGGCGGCGTGATCGCGGCCATCGCCAAAGCGCGCGCCTATGCGCCGGACCTGCTTATCGAAGTTGAAGTGCGCAACGAGGAAGAACTGCTCGCCGCGCTGGCTGCGCGGGCGGATATCATCCTGCTGGATAACATGGACAACGAGCGGATCCGCCGTTGCATGGAGTTGACCGCGGGACGCGCCCAATTGGAAGTATCCGGCGGCGTCACCCTGGAGTCGATTCCCGCCCTGGCCGCCACCGGCGTCGACCGCATCAGCATCGGCGCGCTTAGGCACAGCGCCCCGGCGGCCGATTTGAACATGAAATTGGCGCCCATCGCATGAAGCCTCCGGCCGAATTGTGCCCGACCGCCGTCGCCGCCGCGTTGCGCACCCGGTGGCTCGGACGCGAGCAGCTTTTCATCGTCGAGCATACGGGCAGCACCAACGCCGATTTATTGATTCAGGCCGCACAAGGAGCGCCGGCGGGAACGGTGCTGGTCGCCAACCACCAATTTTCCGGACGCGGGCGGAAGGTACGCCGGTGGATCAACCAGCCCGGGCGTGATCTGCTGTGCTCCGTGCTCTTGCGCCCGCCCTGCTCCCTGGAGCAATGGCCCAGCCTGGTGTTGGCCGCGGGCGTTGCGGCGTATGAAACGCTGAGCGCATTCACCGCCGGGCCCTTGCGTCTGAAGTGGCCCAACGACGTTCTGCTGAACGGGAAAAAAGTCTGCGGCATCTTATGTCAGACGCAGATGAGCGACTTTCCGGCGCTGGTGGTCGGCCTGGGCGTCAACGTCAACAGCGTCCGGGAGGAATTTCCGGCCGAGTTGGCCGGCGCGATCACCAGCCTGACGGTGGAAACCGGAGAGAATATTGCGCGCGGACAACTTCTGGCGCGCCTTCTTTTTCATCTGGAGAAATGGTACGAATTGTGGTTGCATGATCGCCCGCGGGTGTTTCACCGGTGGGAGGAAGCGGCGCACATCCAAGCCCAATCCGTGACCGTGATGGAAGAGACGCAAACCTATCAGGCCGTGGCCGAGGGATTGAACGCGGACGGCGGTTTGCGGGTGCGGATCGGTCGGGAAGTGCGCCATGTCGCTTGTGGCGACGTTTTGTTAACGGAGGATTGAAACCCATGCTGTTCGTGATCGATATCGGCAACACCAACATCGTTCTGGGCATTTTCGAGGACGACCAACTGCGCGCCCAATGGCGGGTGGCGACGAAAAAGCAGAAGACCGCCGACGAATACGAGATCATGATCCGCGACCTGTTTCATTACGCGGAGTTGGATCCAAGCGAGGTGGACGGCATCGTCATCGCCTGCGTGGTGCCCACCCTTTCGGGCTGCTTCGAGACGATGGCGCAGAAGATGTTTAAACAAAAAGCGCTGGTGGTCGGCCCGGGCATCAAGACCGGCATGCCAATCCTGTACGACAATCCGCGGGAGGTGGGCGCGGACCGCATCGTCAATTCGGTTGCGGCCTATCACGACGTGCGCGACGCGCTGATCGTCATCGACTTCGGCACAGCGACGACCTTCGACATCGTCAGCGTAAAAGGCGAGTACCTGGGCGGAGTTATCGCGCCGGGCATTTCGATCAGCCTGGAGGCGCTGTTTTTCCGGGCCAGCAAGCTGCCCCGCGTCGAGTTGACGCGGCCGCGGCAGGTGATCGGCAAAACGACGGTCGAGGCGATGCAAAGCGGGATTATTTACGGCTATGTCGGGCTGGTCGACGGCATCGTGCGGCGCATCTGGGACGAATATGGGCGTAAGATGAAAACCGTGGCCACCGGCGGGCTGGCGACGTTGATTTATGCGGAGTCGGAAACCATCGAAAAAGTGGACGACACGCTGACCCTCAAAGGGCTGTATTTGCTCCACCAATTGAATAGGTGATCCAACCGAATACGGACTTGATTTTTCCATATAGCTAGCCTATTTATATAGCCCTCTTTTTTGGCGATCGGCCAAAAAGTCGGGGTCGTTCTCCGATCCGGACACGAGATAGTCTGGCACCATAAGGGAGTAATAAATGAAGGTGATTGAATCGGGCAAATTGCGCAACGTTGGAATTTTCGGCCACGGCGGCTGCGGGAAAACGAGTCTTGCCGAGGCGATGCTCTTCGACGCCAAGACCGTCACGCGGTTGGGCAAGGTCGAAGACGGCAATACGGTAATGGATTTCGAGCCTGAGGAGATCTCCAAAACCGCTTCGATCAGCACCGGTCTGGCCAGCGCCGAATGGAAGAAGGTCCGCTTCAACATTCTGGACACGCCGGGCGACGCCAACTTCTCCGCCGACAGCCGCAACGTGATCAACGCGGTGGACATCGCGCTGTTGACCATCTGCGCCGCCAGCGGCGTGGAAGTGCAGACTGAACGGTTCTGGGAACTGGCCACCGCGCACAACCTGCCCAAGATCGTGTTCATCAACAAAATGGACCGTGAACGCGCGAATTATTTCGGCGTGCTCAAGGAAATTTCCGAGACCTTCAAGGTCACCCTGACGCCGTTGCAGATTCCGTACGGGCAGGAAGACACCTTCCAGGGAGTGATCGACGTGCTCAAGGGCAAAGCGTACACCTTCCCGCGCGACGGATCGGGCGCGATGACCGAAGCCGATATTCCGGCCGATCTGCAGGAACAGTACGAGGAATACCGCACCAAGGCCATTGAAGCGATCGCGGAAAACAACGAAGAGCTGATGATGGCTTACCTGGAAGGCGAAGAGCTTTCCGATGTCGATATCGCCGAGGGCCTGAAGGCCGGCATGAAAGACGGTTCGCTGGTGCCGGTGCTGTGCGGCGCGGCCAACAAGAATATGGGCATTCAGCCGTTGATGAACCTGATCGCCGATGCGGGCCCGAGCCCGTTGGATCGTCAGCCGTTCGTCGGCACGACGCCCGGTTCCGAAGACGCGGTCGAGCGGGCTTCCGCCGAAGACGCACCCTTCTCGGCGATCGTGTTCAAGACGATCATCGACCGCCACACCGGCAAGCTGAATATTTTCCGCGTGCTCTCGGGCACGATCGGCGCGGACTCGGTCGCCTACAATCCCAATCGCGAAACGAAAGAGCGTTGGGGCCAGGTGTACAAGCTGTTGGGCAAGGATAAGGATTCCATCGACACGGCCGTCACCGGCGATATCGTCGCGGTGGCCAAGTTGAAGGAAACGCTGACCGGCGATACGCTGTGCGACGAAAAGGCCAAGGTGATTTACGACATGGTCAAGATTCCGCAGCCGTCGTTGAGCTTCGCCATTCAGCCCAAAAGCAAGGGCGACGAGGACAAGATTCAGTCCGGTCTGCAGCGTTTGTGCGAAGAAGACCCGACGGTGCAGATCCGTCGCGACGAACAGACGCACGAGTTCATTCTCGAAGGCGTCGGCCAGGGCCACCTGGAAGTGACGGTCGAGAAACTGAAGCGGAAATTCGGCGTCGAGGTGACGATGACCACGCCGAAGGTGCCGTACAAAGAGACGATCAAGGCGCCGGCCAAGGCGCGTTACCGGCACAAAAAGCAGACCGGCGGCCGCGGCCAGTTCGGCGAATGCGAACTGACCATCGCTCCGCGCGAGCGCGGCACGGGCTACGAATTCGTCGACAAGGTAGTCGGCGGCGTCATTCCGCGGCAGTACATCCCCGCGGTCGACAAGGGCTGCCAGGAGCGGTTGGCGCGCGGCGTCGTCGCCGGTTACCCGCTGGTGGACATCGAAGTCGCGGTCGTCGACGGCAAGTTCCACCCGGTCGACAGTTCGGAAATGGCCTTCAAGATGGCCGGCAGCATGTGTCTGAAAGCCGCGGTCGAGCAGGCCAAACCGGTGTTGCTCGAGCCGATCGTGAACATGGAGATCATCGTCCCCGAAGCGTCCACCGGCGACATCATGGGCGACATGTCCAGCCGGCGCGGCCGTCCGGGCGGCATGAGCAGCAAGGGCAAGAACACGATCATCAAGGCTCAGGTGCCCTTGTCCGAAGTGCTCAAATACGAACCCGATCTGCGCTCGATGACCAGCGGTCAGGGTACGTTCTCGATGGAATTTTCGCACTACGAGGAAGTGCCGGGCGACATGGCGCAGAAGATCATCGACGCCTCGAAGAAAGAGGAAGAAGAAGAATAAACTTTCTTCAATTAAAATGAAGGTAGGCCGGCGCGGGAGATTGATCCTTCGCCGGCTTTTCTTTACACTAGGTGACGATCTATCGGGGAGAGTGTATGCGACCGTTCGAACCCATACTCTGGGACGATTTGCCGGATTCCGCCAAGCAGATATTGCCCGCCGATGCCGCACCTTCCATGCGCATGATGGCTTCGCGACTGTTGTTGCCGATGGGCACGCGCGACCTGGCTTCGATTCTGTTCTTCCTGGCTGCCGACGAGGATCGCCGCGTGCGCTATCAAGCGCGGCGCAGCTTGTCGGAACTGCCGCCCGATCTGTTGCGATCGGTGCTGATGGAAGAGATTCATCCGCATATTCTGCACTGGTTCGCCAATCGCCAGTTGGAAGAGAAACATTACGAGTTGATCGCCCTGAACCCGGGGACGCTCGACGAGACGATCGCTTACCTGGTCAGCCAGTTGGACAGCGATCGCTTGATGAACATCATCGCCTCCAACCAGAAGCGCGTGTTGAATTCGTCGGCCATTATGGTCGCGTTGATGACCAAGCCCAAGCTCTCGTTGGAAATCCGCGAGCGCGTTCGGCAGTACGTCGAATCGCTGTCCGGTCGCTCGATCGACGAGATTCTGGCCGAGCACATCAGTCAGTTGGAGAAGTCGGAAGAGGAAAAGCCGCTCGACGAAGAGGAGCAAATTGCGCAGGAAGCGGCGGAGGTCGAAGCGCGAAAACCGAAATCCAAACTGTTGGAGATGTTGGATTCCCTGCCGGAGAACGAAATTCCTCCGGATTTGGATATGAACAAAGTTATCGCCGAGCTTTACAACGAGGAAGAGGATTTCTCTTCCGAGTTCATGATCGACCCGGAAGAGGATCTTTCCGCCAACGCGCGCATGTCGCTGGCCAACCGCGTTCGCGTGATGACGGTGTTGGATAAAATGCGACTGGGCCTTAAGGGCAACATCGAGGCGCGGCAGATTCTGATCAAAAGTTCCAACAAGATGATTCAGGAATGCGTGCTGAAAAACGCCCGCATCACGCCCGAGGAAATCATCCGCATCGCCAAGGACAAGACGATGCGCGAGGAATTGATTCGTTACGTGGCTTCCAACAAAGAGTGGATCAAAAATTACGAAATCATGCATCAGCTTTGCTGGAATCCGAAAACACCGATCACGGTGGCGATTAAATTCATCGATCGTTTGAATCTGAAAGACGTGCAATCGTTGGCCAAAAGCAAACAGGTGCCGGGCATGCTCGCCGTTGCCGCCCGGAAAGTTGTCGAAGTCAAACAGAAATATCGGTAAATGGACGACGAAAAACTCAAACAACTGCTTACACCGCCGACGCCCAGCGAACCGGACCGGGAAGCGCTGGCGCAGGAGGAGCAGTTGTGGCAGGCCGTGGTCGCCGATTTAGCCAACGAGGAATTGCATAAACAGTATGTCGGCTTTGTGCTCCGCAACAATTTACTCAAGGTCGGCACCCGGCGCTACGGTACGGTAATCGACGACAAGGACCGTTACCCGATCGAAGCGCGCCGGATCGCCCGGCAATATCAGCAAAGCCTGGTGGGCGTTTTATTCATTTCGCCGCAGTCGCGTCCGGACGTGAAAAAAAGCTCGTCGTTCGAAATGTTCATGATCATCGTCGCCGCCTTCGCGGCCCTGGCCGGGCTGGTCATGTTTTTCGTGGACACGTAGATCGGAAGAGCACACGTCTGAACTCCAGTCACCGAATACGATCT
>CALBTQ010000722.1 GCA_937967875.1 uncultured Pseudomonadota bacterium | reverse complement strand
GACCACCGAGATCTACACTCTTTCCCTACACGACGCTCTTCCGATCTTGCGGCTCTTTCCCCGCCGACGAATGGCGCCACGTCACCTTCGCGGTGCGGCCTCAAGCTCATCAGGCTTCCTTGTTGATCGACGATCAACCGACCGCCTGTATGAACATCGACTGGACGTACGGCGGCGACGGCTGGCTGAGCAGCTTTATGATCGACCATGCGGGCGGTCATTACGGCAGCGGCTATTTCGACGATTTCCGCGCCTATCACCCGACCGAAACGGACGAAGCGACGCTTGTCGATGCCGACGACGATGACGATGATCTGACCTACGACTGGATCGACGGCGACAGCGAATATCGCGTAACCGGCAATGTTTCCCTGGGCGTCGACGAGGCGGACAGTCTGTTTTACCTGTATCAAAAGTACAATCACGCCTGGTACGAGGACTGCGACTACCTGACCCTCTACGATGCGCAACAAGCCGGCGGCACGACCACTCTCGATGCGCCGGTCGGCGCCGGCTCATGTTATATCTATGAAGAATATCATTATTATACCAACCAACACGACTATGCGGGAGAGTCCAATTCTCTGCTGCTGCAGGCCGTCGGCGCGCCGGCGTATTTGTATTCCAATTCGCATTACGGCTACACCACCACTTGGTTCGGCACGGAGTACTCCTACGCGGGCTCCTTGCATTACCAGCCGCGCGGCGGCACGGGCGTCACGCTCGACAGCGCCGAGGCCGGCGATTGGTCGAGGTACAACGGCGCACACAACAACATGGCGAAAACCGCCGACGGCGTTACGCACATCGCCTACAATAAGTACGAGTATCGTGAAGCGACCACGCCGCCATACTACTACGCCTATTTCAAGCTGGCCTACACCAACAGTGACAATTTGACGGGCGATCCGGAAATCGTCGACGACGCCTACTCGATGTATTCCAGCGTGAAAGTGCTCGTCGATTCCAGCGATACCGTGCGTATCGCCTTCATTGCGACCACCTCGTACGATTACAATGTTGATTTCAACATTGCGGAGAAGTCCGGCGACGCCTGGATCGTCACCAACATCTTGAGCACCACCGACTACATCTCTCCCACCTTCGTCCTCGACGCCGACGATCGCCTGCATGGCATCTACAAGCTGGGGCAGACGCTCGTACACGGCACGTATACGGCGGGCGAATGGGTCGTCGAGACGATCGACGACGCGCTGGTCGACACGCCGCAATTTGCTTACCTCTTCGATCCGAGCGGGTGGATTCACCTGCTTTACACGCAGGACGACGACAGCCGACTGTACTACGCCACCAACCGCAACGGCCTGTGGGAAATGACCGAACTGCCGCTGATTGCGCCCGTCGACACCTCGTTGGCCATGGTGCAGGACGCCGCCGGCGACTTGCACGTGGCGCTGGGCGCGGCCGATCGCCTCTGGCACACGAGCTTCGACCCCGACGATCTTCCGGCCGATTTCTGGCAAGGAGAATCGCGATGAAACAGCCTCTTCGCACCATAATGTTTTTGCTGATGATGGCGATGCTGTCGGCCGGGTTGACCGCCTGCCCGCCGGATGACGACGACGACGACACGACCGCCGACGACGATACCGGCGACGATGACGACGATACGACCGACGACGACACCGGCGACGATGACACGACCGACGACGACACCGTTGATGACGATACAATCGACGATGACACAATCGACGATGATACAACCGACGACGATTCGATCGACGACGATACGATCGACGACGATACGACCGACGACGATACGACCGACGACGATACCTATGACGACCTCGACTTGACGATCCTGGGCGGCGGCCAGACCGGCCGTTACGGATTCCGCGTGCGCAACATGCCCGACGGCACGCCGTATGTCGGAACCGTGCGCGGCGGCTACCTCAAGGTGTACGGCCTGCTCGACGGCATCGAAGTGCCGGGCATTCCGTCGATCCAAACCTATTACATGGCGATGGACATCGACGCTCAGGGCCGTTTCCATTTTCTGCACACCGATTGGCGAACCGATGATCTGCTGTACACGACCGACGCTTCCGGGCAATGGCGCACGGAGATCATCGCCAACGAAATCGAGGAGAACATCAAATCGGAGATCGTCGTCGATGCAACGGGCGCGGCGCACGTCGTTTTCGTCAAGTACATCGATTACTCGGAGTACTACCTGTACTACGCGACCAACAAGACAGGCGCGTGGGCGACGATCCATCTCGACGATACCTGGGAGTACAACAACAACGCCGGCCCGGATTTGTACGTCGACGACAACGGCAAGGTGTACATCGCCTATGAATACGGCATCAACGTGCGCGTGGCCCACAACAAGTACGGCTTCTGGTACAAAAAGGAGATGATCGACTGCCCCGACGGCGGCCGCACCGTGGCCCTGACCCTCGACAACGACGGCCGGATCAACGTTTTCTACAACACCTGGGGTTACGAATTGATCCGGGGCTCTGCCGACGCGACGCTGAACTGGACCTGCGAAAGTCTCGGCGACGGCGGCTTGTATCCCGACGTCCTGGTCGATGCCGACAACCATTTTCACGTGACTTCCGCGCTCTACCAATCCGACGCCTACTCGCTCATTTACACCACCGATGTGAGCGGCGAATGGACGAGCCAACCCCTCGCGGCGGCGGGCCTGAGCGGCAGCTATCGCGTGGACACCGAACTGGCGCAGGATGCCGACGGCGGGCTGCACTTCGTTCATTTCAACTGCCCGATCTACAATCTCATGCGCAACGATCTGACGCCGACCGGTTGGGTGATGAACCAGCCGATCACCACCGGCGGATTCTCGCGCGGCACCACCACGCTGGAGTTGGATCCGGCGGGCGCGCCGACGATCGCCTTCGACACCGATTCGTTTTACCTGGCCAAACGCATAAGCAATCAATGGCAGATCGCGGATCTGGCGCTCAACGCCACCGAAATCGACATGATGATCGACGCCGCCGGGCATTATCACCTGTTTTATCGCGGCGGAACCAACTCCGTCATGAACTATATGACCGACGTCTCGGGGTCGTGGGTGAACACCATCGTCGATTATCGTGGGTGTGAAAATTCGTCGATGAGGCTGGACGACGATGAAAAGGTTCACGCGGTCTACACCTGCTACAGCTACCCGAGCAAGTTCGGCTACTACGGCGTTTACGTCACCAACAAAAGCGGCGCCTGGGTGATGGACGATCCGCAGGTTACCGCCGAGCAGCTTTACGATATGCATTTACGGATCATCGACGGTGCGGTCCATCTTTTTTACGCCACTGACGAAGGCGTATATCTCAACCGGCGAACGGGGGACGGCTGGAGCACGGAGTTGGTGACGTCCGCCGTCGGCAATCTGGAAGACGTTCTGGTCGACGATCAGGAGAACGTCCACCTGCTGCTGGCCTCTTCCGGCGCCATGCTGCACCTGGACAACGCGGGCGGCGCGTGGGCGACCGAAATCGTCGACGCAACCGACAACGGCGACGGCGCGTTGGATTTCGACACGAGCGGCAAGCTGCACGCGGTGTATTGGGGCGGGGGTCTGTCGCACGCCGTGCGCACGCCCGCCGGCTGGGAAAAGGAACAACTGCTGACCGATAACATGCAATGGCAGGACTGCCGGCTGCGCATCGACGCCGACAATCTGGCGCACATTTCGCTGATGGGCAACGAAGCGCAATGGTACTTGTCCTTTTTTATCGACTGACGTCCAACGGAGAGCAAGCCGATGAAAAAAATCTTTTTGTTAGCCCTCTTGTTGTCGGTGCTGTTGTTGTGCGCCGCCTGTCCGCCCGACGACGATGACGACAACGACGACGCGACGCCGGCCGACGACGACGACGATGCCACGCCCGACGATGATGACGATGCGACGCCGGATGACGACACCGGCGATGATGACTCGTCCGATGATGACTCGTCCGATGACGACACGATTCTCGACGACGACACAATTCTCGACGACGACACGGTTGACGACGACACGGCTGATGATGACAGCGCCGATGACGACACGACCGACGACGACACAATCGACGACGACACGGTCGACGACGATACGATCGACGACGACACGGTCGACGACGATATCGCCGACGACGACACGGTCGATGACGACATCGTCGTGGACGAAAACGAATACATCTTCGGCGGCGTGCCCAGTTCGTTCGATATAGCCGCAGCCGACGACACATCGGCAACCATTTCCGTTTGGGCCGGAGGGCGTCCCTTCATTTACACCTACGGCGAACAGGACGTGGAAATCGAAGAGCTGAACGTCGACCTCAAACCCGTCGACATTCAATTCGATCCCGACGGCAATTTACACGTGTTGGCTATCGAAGAAGGAAATACCGAACTCAAGCACTTGTGGCGGGTCGACGCTACCTGGCATGAGGAAACGATTACCGGATCCTATGCCGACTACTACAGCGAGATGTCCATCGATGCCGACGGGCATATCCACCTGTGTATAGGTGGTTGGAGGTTGCGTTACTTCACCAACGCTTCCGGGGAATGGACCGAAGAAATCGTCATCTCGACACCTTTGGAACGAATCGAACGTTGTCGCATCGCGGTCTCTCCCGACGGCAAAGCATATATCGCCTATCGGGAGGATTGGAACGACGGACACGGACACATTTATCGAATGGTTAAGCTGATCTCCAACGCTACCGGCTCTTGGGAAACAACCATCCTGACCTATTACAGCAACATGCAAAGCGCCGATATCGCCGTCGAAGACGTCGACCATATCCATGTCGCCTATACCGACGATACCGGCTTTAACTACGGCTATTGGGACGGAACCGATTGGGCCTTCGAACTCGTTCAGCCCTCCGATTTCTATCATGACGGAATTTGGTTGATCGACGGCAAGCCGATGATCATTTGCCGCGACGCAAACGATTACGAGTTGATTCAAGCCGTATTCGACGAGGGCTCCTGGACGGTTACTCCACTTGGCGTCATTACAAGTTACATCACCGAAGCCATACCCACCTCCACCGGGCAATGGCGTGCGGTTTATCTGGAAAACAATAATTACGGCTTGATCTACTTGAACAACCTGGCGAACGAATGGAGCGAAGAAATCGTTTACCGGGAATTATTGGTCTCAGAGCCGATCTCGTCGGGAATCGACGATCAGGGCCGACGTTTCTTTTTGGTTTCCACCAACGACGGTCCGTACACGGCAACGCAAACCGGCGACGGTTGGCTGATCGAATCGCTCGATCTCGGCATTTCTCCCATTCGCAACCTACAAGCGTTGACCGACGATGAGGGCGTGACGCATTTGGTTGGTTTCAGCGAATCGTACCTTGTTTACGCCAACAATCAGGAAAGTGATTGGCAAAGTGAATTGGTGGAAGCAAACATCGCTTATAATCACGTCTTCACCATCCTACCCAACGGCGAACCGGCCGTTGCTTATTGCCATAGCAACAATCTGCATTTCGCCATCCGCGACGACGGCGATTGGACTATCGAGAGCCCCTCTGCCGATTCGATCAACAACGATTCATACGGCATCGCCGCCAACGCCGACGGTGATGTATTCATCTGTTACAAACTGCTTTTCAGTAACAGCATTCAATGCGCGCAACGGCATGAAGGTTCGTGGTCGATCGACACGATCGAATCGGGCTTGTCCTCCACCCGGGCCACCTGCGCGCTGGCAATAGACGAAAACGGAGCGCCGCATTTCGTCTACTACGCATATCCATATACAGGCGGAACCCTTACCAGGATGGCCGTTTTCGAAGACAACGAATGGAGCGTGACAACCATCGCCGAAGATTTCGTCCACGACGCGAGAATGATCATCGACGATCAGGGTGTCCATCATCTCGCTCTGTCCCACGGCAACGAAGACTATCTCACCTACGGCACCGATGTGTCCGGCCAGTGGCAATTCCAAAACTTCGCTTACGTCTATTTGAATTTCAATGACTCGCTGCCACCGTCTTTGCTGCCTGACGGCTCCGTACAAGTTCCTTATCGACAGGGTTCGGCTTTATGGCGTGCGATCATCGCGCCGCCGAATCCTTAAAGGAGAACGTCATGCGTTGCACGATCTTTATTGTCTCCATTTTGTTAATGGCAATGCTTTTCACTGCCTGTCCGCCCGACGACGATGACGACAACGACGATGCCACGCCGGTTGATGACGACACGACTGATGACGACACCATCGACGACGATACAACCGATGATGATACCGGTGATGACGACACAACCGATGACGACACGATCGATGACGACACAAACGACGACGACACAGCCGACGACGACACGGCCGATGACGACACGGTCGATGACGACACGGTCGATGACGACACGGCCGACGACGACACGGTCGATGACGACACGGCCGATGACGACACCGGCATCACCGAACCGGTAACGGAAATCGTCCTGCATGGTCGCGTCGGCTCCTCCGGCGGCGGCATCGCGCCGGCGCCCGACGGCTCTCTGGTCGCCGTGGCGGCCGGCGAGCATCGCTTGTACCTGTACACGATCTCCCAGATCGGAAGAGCGTCGTGTAGGGAAAGAGTGTAGAACTCGGGGG
>CALBTQ010000721.1 GCA_937967875.1 uncultured Pseudomonadota bacterium | reverse complement strand
GTGCACAGATAATCGCCGCCGAGTTTGCAACCTTCGCGAATGGCCGCCGCGTCGATGTCCGGGAGGATCGTCGAGGCGCGGTAGAGGCGCACGACCGTGTTGTTGTCGCCCTCGGTGAACGATTCGGTCGGGGCGAGGAATTCGCCGCCTTTGGGCGCTTTGCCGAGCATCCGCACGCCTTTCTTGCGCTTGAGCGCCTTCACCACGCTCTTGAGCGGCAGACCGTTCACGTGCATCTCGATGTCCGAAAAGGCGTAGCCCTTGCCTTCCTCGGCCACGGCCACCGCGTACAGTCCGCGTGCATAGCCCAGTCCTTTTTCGCGCAGACCGGTCGACCACATCCGCTTGGGTTCACGCAGCAGGGAGACCGATAGTTTGAAGGCTTGTTCGCCGATCTGCTTGCCGTAACGGGCGGCCATTTCCTCGGCCGCGCGCTGTACGGCGTTGGCCGCGTCGTTGTCGAAGACGCCGGTGGAGTATTTATTGCCGTCGGTCATGTGCGCGGTAATGATCGCGCCGGCGACCTTCACTTGTGGCGCTTGTAAATGAAAATAACCTGTCAGCGGCCCGCGGGCGATTTGCAGCAATCGCAGCGCCTGATCGTCGTCGACCAGTTGCGGCAAACCCGGATCGCCGCACGCCGCCAGCGACGCCGTCAACAACAGCAACAAAACCAGGCGAATTACAACAGACCGCCAAGCGTGATGCGCCAATGCAAACCTCCCGAATCGTCTCGATCGCGGAACCCATAACCGAACCCGGCATTGAAGCGGACAGAATAATAATAGGACAGCACGGTGTCCAGTGAGAAGTCTACGCCGGCGGAGGGGTACAGCTCGTCCTCGGTCAGCCGCTCGTCACGGTCGACGGCAAAGCCGATGTCGTAAAACGGACCGGCGTTGATTGTCTGCAAAAACAGCGGCCAGGTCCATAGGCCGCGATTGACGCGGGCCAGCGGGAAGTTCCATTCCAGGCTGCCGGTGGCGGCCAGGTCGCCCCGCGCGGCGATCGAATAACCGCGCAACGACAGCAGATCGCCGAAGGTGCCGCCGTCCAGCAGATCGCCCGACTGGAAGGCGCCGATGCGGAAGCTGCGCTGGCCCCATACGTCGCCGAAGCCCGCGCCGCCGTTGGCCCGCAACGCCAGCGAATGGTTGTCCAACGGCAGCGGAACGAACTGCGTGGCGCTTGCGGTGAGGAGTTGCTGCCGGACGGCGCTGCCCAACAGCGGATCGAAGAAGATGACCTGCGCGCCTATGCGCGCGCCCTCGATGCCGCCGATCGAATGTAGGTAGCTGCGCACGTCATCGTAGCTCCAACCCAGGCGCACGCCCGACCAGTAGCCGGTGAACGGAATATCGTCGTTGCCTTCCGGCACGTCCGTCCAATCCATGCGTTGGATGCCCAGGTAGCCCATGTACGCGCCGTTGCGCAGCGTAAGCGGCAGGCTCACGGTCAGCGAGCCGCCGATGCGCCGCTCGTAGTACCGCATCGGATCGCCGTCTTCGTCTTCGATGATCTTGCCGTGGCCGTGCACGCTGTGCGCCACGCCGAAATAGAAGTTCGGCGTCAGCGCCGTGTAGCCGTAGCTGACGCCGGCGTTGACGAAATGTTTGTTTACCGCGTAGTTGCCGCCCGCCGCCCAGCCGTGGTTGCCCAACGCGTCCGAGCCGCCGGTGGTCGCGCCCAACCAGATTTCATCGCTGCCGAAACCCAGATCGGGCATCCAGTAGTGCGGCCACATCGTGCGCCAGGGGCGATAATCTTCGGTCGGCGGATCGAGCCGCCGCGCCAGTTCGTGCAGCCGGCGCGAAATCTTCCCCATGACGATCCCCGGTTCGGCAATGGACTCGTGCTCCACGGGCACGAACAACGCGGGATCCAACGGCGTCCAGTACACGTCGAAACCGCCGCCGTTGTAATCGATGTACGCCAGGCGCTTGCCGCTGGGGTCGATCGCCGCTTG
>CALBTQ010000720.1 GCA_937967875.1 uncultured Pseudomonadota bacterium | reverse complement strand
GATCGTATTCGGTGACTGGAGTTCAGACGTGTGCTCTTCCGATCTGGCTCGAAGTGCCACATGTTCAGATTTTCGAAGGCGATCACCTTTTCGGCGGCGATGTTCTTGGCGTGCGCGCCCTTCTCTTTCAGGTACTGCGCCACCGAGACGCTGCCGCGCTGGCCGATGATCACGCGCCCGCCGACTTCCTCGACCGTCTCGCCGTGCAGATAGCGGTCGATGGCGATCGCGCCGCGTTTGCCGTCGCCGATCGCCCGCGCCACGTTCTGCTGCGCGCTGGCGATGTCGCCGCCGGCGAAGACGCCCGGGTGATTGGTCAGGCCGAAATCGTCGATCTTGATCTTGCCCCACTCGCGTTTGACGTCCTCGGGCAGGAACGACAGATCGCCCACTTCGCCGATGGCCGGCAAAACCATGTCGCAGGCCACGATGAACTCGCTGCCCGCGACCGGCACCGGACGGCGCCGACCAGACTCGTCGGGTTCGCCCAATTCCATCTTCTGCAACTCGACGCCCGACACCTTGCCCTCTTCGGTGAGGATGCGCACCGGCGCGACGAGCATTTCCATCTTCACGCCTTCGGTTTCGGCGTCCTCGACCTCTTCCTCGAACGCGGGCATTGCCACCTGCGTGCGACGGTAGTAGATGGTCGTTTCCGCGCCCAGGCGCAACGCCGTGCGCGCCGCGTCGACCGCGCTGTTGCCGCCGCCGATCACCGCCACGCGCATGCCGATCTGCACCGGCCGGCCCAGCGCCACCTTGGTCAGCAGCGCCAGAGCGGGCATGACGCCCTGCGCGTCTTCGCCGGGGATGTCAAGCGCGCGATTGGCGTGCACGCCGGTGGCGACGAACACCGCGTCGAAGTCGAGCATCTTGCTGAAAGGCACGTCCTGCCCGACTTTGGCGCCCAGATGAATTTTCACGCCCATCGCCTCGATGGCCGCGATTTCCTTATCCAGCACGTCGTCGGGCAGCCGGTAGGCCGGAATACCCACGCGCAGCAGGCCGCCGGCCTTGGGCAGTGCGTCGAAAATTTCCACCTGGTGGCCCATGCGGGTCAGATGATAGGCCGCGGCCAGACCCGCCGGACCGGCGCCGATCACCGCGACGGTCTTGCCCGATTTTGGCCGCAACGCTTTGACGTCCTCGGCCGGCGCATGGTCGGCGGCGTAGCGCTCCAGGGCCTGAATGGCCGTGGGCTTATCCAAATGACAGCGGTTGCACGCCTGCTCGCAGGGGTGGAAGCACACGCGACCGGTCACGGCCGGCAGCGGGTTTTCCTGCTTGAGCAACCGCCAGGCTTCGGCGATTTTTCCTTCGTCGATCAGCCGAATGAATCCTTCGACGTCGTTGCCGGCCGGACAGGCTTCGTTGCACGGCGGAACACTGTCGAGGTATGCGGGTTTGAGGTAACGCCAACTGCCGGTCTTGTTCCACAACATGGTGGAAACGGACACCACCAGTTCGGGCATCTCGCCGGCCCCGGAAAAGACAATGGGTTTGTGCTCTGCCATCGCTTCAATCCTTTTCGAAAACGACTTGTTCGTAAGCTTCTCGGGCCGCCTGCGCATTGGCCTCGGGCTTGATCGGCGCTTCTTCCATGATCGCTTCGCAGACCGATTCGATCTTGGCCAGACCGATCACCTTGGCCATCGCGCCGAGAATCGCCGTGTTGACGATCGGGCTGGACGCGCTGCCCAGCCGATTCTTCACCGCGATCGACGAGGCGTCGACGCACGCCACCTTGAATTTCTTCAACGTGGTGAACTCCGCCGGCTTCTTGGTGGTGTTGATCAGCACCCAACCGCCCGGACGCAGGCCGGCGGTCGGGTCGATCGCCTCCATGAGCGTCGGATCCAGGACGATGACGTGATCCGGTTCGTAGATGTTGTTGCGCAGCAGAATTTTATTGTCGTCAATCCGGAGAAACGCTTCGACCGGAGCTCCCCGGCGTTCGACGCCGAATTTGGGAAAGCTCTGCACGTAGCGTCCCTCTTTGAAAACCGCGCAAGCCATGACCTTGCTTGCAATCACCGCGCCCTGGCCTCCTCGGCCATGGAACCTGAATTCCAGCATGGTTCCTCCAGTCTCGTGTCCGTGGTGGTTGAGCTTAAAAAAATAACGGGGCCCGTCGGCCCCGCCTGATTACATATTATAGGGATACAGTACAATCAGCGCTTTGGGCTTGTTCGGCCCAATGCCGCGTATCGTATGAGGCACGTTGGCGAAGAAATAAATCGAATCGCCTCTGCGCAAGGTAAACGAGTCGCCGTTGATTGCCACTTCGATCCCCCCGTCCATGACGAAGATGAACTCTTCGCCGTCGTGAGTGAAGGGCTCCGAAGGCTCCTCGGTCGAATCGAACTCGACGTAGAACGGCTCCATGTGTTTTTTCGCCAGCCGATAGGCCAGGCTTTCGTAGTTGTAGGTCACCTGCCCGGCGTCGGGCAAATCGTCATGATGCACCGTCAGGCGTTCGTCGACCCGCGTGACCTCGACACGGCCGATATGCTCGTCCTCGGTGAAAAAATAATCGATGGACACGCCCAGCAGCTTGGACAGATTCAGCAGCGTCGCCACTGTCGGCGGCACCACGTCCTCTTCGATCTGCCCTAGCAGCACCTTGGTCAAACCGGCGCGCGCGGCCAAATCGTCCAGCATCAATCCCTTGCCTTCGCGCAGGGCGCGAATCTTCTTGCCGATCCCCAATTGCTTGAGTTCGTTGGCGCCCATATGCGGCATGGAATTCCCCCCTTTTTTGACGTGATTGTTTTTTAGCACCCGCCGCGGGGATGTTCAAGGGCGGAACCTTATTGAGATTTGTTTTCATAACGACAATATTCATTGTAATATCAGCAGTTAACAATCGAATGGAAAATTTCTTTTCCCTGTGACAAAAATATTTTTTGCCTTTTTCAAAAAATCGAAGCCGTTCATTATGCTCATAACTCCCGAATGAAGGATTTCAGCCGCCAAATACCGCAACTTTATTGATATTTAGTCTCAAGTATTATTTTTGTATTAATATTACGGGTGAATTTTCGATTGTTGCCGACGGATCGCCCCGCCTTCGTCCGCCGGAGCGACACGGCGGGAGAATCATACCAGCGTGTGGTAGACCGTCGTGCGCCGGCCGATGTCGCCCACGTGTCGGTAGTAAAGATAACCGCTCCAGAGCGGCATGCCGAAAATGCGCGCGGCCTTGATCATGTACCAAGCGCGGACGATCCGCCGCAACGGTACGGGCAAGCGCTTGCGCCAGCGGCGCGCCAGGCGCCGGGCCGGGCCGAAACGCGCGACGGCTAAAAACAGATCGTACACCTTCAGCAGTTCTTCGTTGTGGGGCGAGTCGAACGCCGGCCCCGGTTCGTTGACGAAACGCTTTTCCAGTTCGATCGTCGATTCGTCGGCGCGCAGATGCCCGGCGGCCACGGCTTCCTCATACATACGCGTCTTGGGTACGGGAAAGGCGTAGTAGACGTGCGTCAGATCGGCGCGGATGCGGTGGTTCATTTCCGCCGTTTTCAGCGCCTGCTCCGGCGTCTCGTCGGGCAAGGCGATCATGTTGTAGGTCACCACCTTCATACCGCGTCGGTGGATGCGCTCGGCCGCCTCGATGAGTTGCCGATCGGTGATCGTCTTGTGCAGCAGGCGTCGGCGGATCTGTTCGTCGCCGGTCTCCACGCCCATGCACACGGCTTTACAATTGGCTGCGGACAGGCGATCGAGCGCCTCGTCGGTGATCAGATCGGCGCTGGAGTTGATGGTGAACGGCAAACGGCACTCGCGGCGGTACAACTCGGTGAAGCGCCCCACCCAGTCGGGAAAGGCGAGAAAGAGATCGTCGGAAAAATGCACGTGGCGCAAGACGGATTGCGCGCGCACCAAGTCGATTTCCGCGAGCACCGATTCCGGCCGGCGCATGCGCACGAAGGGCCGTCCCGCGCCCGTGTCGCTGTTGGCGCGCAGCACCGGATTGAAGCAGTAAGCGCACTGGTGCAGGCAGCCTCGTCCCGACAAAAACCGCTTGGCCGGCATGCGGCGGATGAACTCGTACTTGTAATACAACTGCCGGTGCGCGGGCGGCAACGCGTCCAGATCGGTCAGACGATTGAAAAAGCGTCCGCGCGCCCAGTCGTCGCCGTCGCGCACCCAGAGGTTGTCGTGCACGCGCACCCGGCCGTGCTCTTGAATGTCGGCCGCGATCGCGTCGAGCGGGTACTCCGCCTCGCCCAACACCAACACATCGGCCGCCGCCTGACGGCTCAGGTCTTCGGTCAAAAACGTGGCCGCCGTACCGGCCAGCGCCAGCACGGTGTCGGGGAACGCTTGCTTGATGCGCCGGGCCATCGGCAGCGTCCAGGCTGAATTAAGGATATTCGCCGTTATGAGAATCAGTGACGGCGCATAAGCGCGCACGGCGTCGAGCAAACGCGGCTCCTCGCGCTCGATGAACAGTTGCGTGTCGAGCCCCTGGGCGCGCAGGTAGGCCGACAGGTCGCACAGCGCCAGCGACTCGTTGATGCCGTTGTCCTGAATAAAGCAGATGCGCATCGAATCTTCCAATCTCACCTGAGCAAATCGCGGTAAACCGCCAACGTGCCTTCGATCATCGCGGTCACCGAGCGTTGGTCGCGCACCATGGCGAAGGCGCGCTCGACCGTTTCACGCTGCGCGGACGGATCGTCCAGCACGGCCGACAGGTGGCGGGCGATCGCCTCGCTGTCGCTCGACAGCGCGAGGCGGCCCGTTTCCCCGTCGCGCACCAATTCGGGAATGCCGCCGGCGGCGGTGGCGACCACCGGCACGCGCGCGGCCATCGCATCCAGAATCGAGGTGCACAATCCCTCGCTGACGCTGGTCATGGCAAACGCGGCGAAGGACGAGAACCACGCGGCGATGTCGTCGCGCCGGCCGATCAACCGCACGCTGTCGGCGACGCCCGACGCTTCGGCCTGACGCTGCAACAAAACGCGCAGCGGCCCCTCGCCGATGACGATCAACCGCGCCTGCGGATGCCGCGCGACCACCTGCGGCCACGCAGCCAGCAGATGCGTCTGCCCTTTGTGCTCGACCAGATCGGCGACGTTGCCCACCCACGGCGCGTCGACAGGAAGAGAAAACTCCGCGGCCAGCCGCGTCTTGGCGTCGGGATCAAACTCATGCGCGGGCACGCCGCTGGAAACGACGTGCAGCTTTTCCTCGGCCACCCCCGCCGTGCGCAGCAGATCGCCAATCACCTCGCTGATCGCGATCATCGCGTCGGGCGCGGTGTATTTCCAGCGCTGCGGTTTGATCGGCACATCGACCCGGCGGTGCCCGACGACCTTCACCGGCGCGCCGAATTTTTTCGCCAACAACGCGAGGGTCAGCGGATGACTGGCGTGCGCGGCAAGGATCTGCGCCCCGGCGTTTTGCGCGATAGCGGCGACGCGACGCGCGGCGAGAATGTCCCACTCGCCCCACCAACCGATCTGGTGCACCTCGACGCCCGTGCCGGCCAGGCGCTGCGCCAGCGGCGTGTCGCGCCCGGTGATCGCCAGCGTACGCAGGCCGCGCTCGGCCAGCCCGGCGGCGAGCCAATACACCTGCCGCTGCCCGCCGCGCCATTCGTGCGCCAGATCGAGGTGACACGTAACCGGTCCGTTCATCCTTGCTCCATTCGATTCAGTCGCCTAGGATATCCTTTTCCGGCAATGAAAGGAAAGACGTTTGCGCCTTGCGCTGATTCACACCCAACCGCTGTTCGCGCACGAAGCCGGCGTGGCCTTCACCAGCGGGGCCGCCGACGGTCTCGGGCGCGCGGGGGCCGACGTGACGCTGCTCGCGCCGCGCGGGTCGGGCGACGTGTACGACCGCCTGCGCCGCCTGGGAGTGCCCGCGCCGCCGGCCTTTCGTTTGCAGTATCTGCCGCCCAGTGAATACCGCCTCGGGTCGCTGCACGCCACCTGGTCGGCGCGCTTTCGGCGGCAGGCGATCAAAGCGGTGCGCGCGGGAAATTTCGACGCGGTGATCGTGCGGGACCTGCGCCTGGCCCACGCCCTCGCCTTCGCCAAAACCAAGGCGAAAATCGTCTACGAAATGCACAACGTCTACACCCTCGGGCAGGACGATCCGCAGGCGCTGAAGCTGTTCCCCCCAAAAAAATTGAAGATGCAAGAAGGCCGCGTGGCGCTCGAAGCCGAAACGCTCATGGCCGTCGACGGCGCGATCGCCCTGACCGCCGGGCTGCGCGACATGCTCACGCCGCTGTTCGGGCTCGACGGGCGCGTGGCCGCCGCCGGCAGCGCGCTGCATCCCCTCGCTGCGCCGACCAAAAACGAGCGCCCCACCGACATCGCCTACATCGGTAGTTTGCATCCGCACAAAGGCGTGGGGGTGATCGTCGAGGCGCTGACCATGCTGCCGCCCGAGGTGCGCCTGCGGCTGATCGGCCAGGGGCGGCATCACGAGCCGCTGGCGCAGATGGCCGCGGAGATGGGCGTCGGTGAACGCCTCGTGCTCGACGGCTGGCGTGAACCGGCCGAACTGCCCGCCGCCTTGGCGAGCTGTTTCGCGGCGGCCGTACCGCTGGAGGATTGTTTTTACAACCGCTACGTGACCAGTCCGATGAAGCTGTTCGATTACGCACGCGCCGGTGTCGTGCCGGTTGTGCCGCGCCTGCCGGTGTTCGCCGAGTTGTTCCCCGACGATCGCGACGCGGTGCTGGTGAATGAGCCGTCGGCCGCATCGTTTGCCGCCGCGTTACGCCGCTTGTATGAGGAGCGCGAGTACCGTCTCGCCAGGGAAAAGGAACTGGCCGCCTTCGCCGCCACGCACACCTGGACCGAGCGCGGCAAACGCCTGCTGCCTTTTTTCGCCGCGCTGACCAAACGCACCGACCGTTAGTCGCCCAATTTCTCGCGCACCGAATCCACCTTGTCTTCCATGGATGTCGGTTGATCGTTCCTTCCGTCCGATCGGCGTCCGGCGAATCTATTGCCGAACTCAGGGCATCGTGAAGCACGGCGAAAACACGTCCGACCGGTTGCCGGCGCTGTCCTCCACGTAGAAATCCGCGCAATGTTCGCCGCTCGGCGGTTCCTCCGGCGTGTAAAAGATAATAAATATTTTAACCGGTTGCGTACAGTCGCCGGCATTGGCCAGATCGGTTTCCGGCGGATCGTGAAAAATCGTCAGCGGGTAAAAAACGTCTTCGAAGGGTTGCTCAATATCATGGACAAGATTGCCGTCCGGCAGCAAATCATTGTCTTCATCACATAAATAAAAAGTCTCGTTGGTATGCCAAACCATCCCGTAGCCTTCGACTTCGCTATATATGGGCGGGTCCGGATCACAGTAGTACTCAGTAATGACCGGCGCATGATCGACATCCGTGTCGTCGTCGATGCTGTCGTCGTCTCCCGTATCATCGTCGGATGTGTCGTCGTCAACGCTCGTGTCGTCGTCTCCTGTGTCGTCATCGCCTTCCGTATCATCGTCGTCGACATAATCATCGTCGTCATCGTCATCGTCGACATTGTCGTCGTCGTTGTCGTCGTCATCGTCGCAGGCGAAAAACGGGACCGTCAGACAACACAGCAGAACAAATAAAACCGCCAACCATTTCGCTTTCATCAGCCGACCTCCACAATCCGATTCGGAAAATAATCGTATCGCTCTTGGGCGGCAACTGCAAGGGAAAAAGGATTATTTGAAGAAAAGGCGGGCGCGTAACTCTCGGTTTACTCGTCCTGGTATTCGCGCAACTGGAGGTTGTTGCCGTCGGGATCGATAAAGGTGGCGAAGGAGTGGCCGTTCATGCTGATGATGCCGGTGAGGAACGGCACGCCGGCCTTTTCCAGCTTCTTCATGCTCTCTTCGAGGTCGGGCACGTCGAAGACCAGCGAAGCGCCGCCCGAGGGCTGAATTTCATCGGGGTCGGTTTCCACGAAAGCGATGCGCGTCTGGCAGTTGGGATGAATGAACTCGGCCCAGCCCGATTGCATGTCCATGTGCATCATTTCCAGGCCGAGCGTCTCGGCGTAGAAATCGCAGGTTTTGGCCAGGTCGCTCACGCCCAACCAAACAAGAATCCCCCGGCCATGATTGATCATGCAACGTCCTCTAATAGCCGACCCGATCGGTAGATCGATCAAGGTGTGTTCGCCGCTAAACAAGACCTCTCAACTGGTGATTTGTTAGCCGATCCATAGGCAATTTGCAAGAGAAAAATCAATTAAATCAATTATATTGGCTATAAGTGCAGTTGAGGATCGTAACTTGACGGATCGCTTGAAGCACAGATCGGAAGAGCGTCGTGTAGGGAAAGAGTGTAGATCTCGGTGG